>JALZES010000014.1 GCA_030861915.1 Thermoproteota archaeon | reverse complement strand
CAGATATCAACTCTGAGTTAATCAACTCGTATGAAATGGTGAAGAATAATACTGAAAAACTAATTGCGCTTCTAAGGAAGCATGAATTGGGATACCTAGAATCGCCATCAGAGTATTATTATTACTTGAGAGATATCCGTAAGCAAGCAAGAAGCGACATAGAAAAAGCAGCCAGATTCATTGCTCTTAATAGAACCTGTTATAATGGCCTCTACAGAGTAAATCACAAAGGATCATTTAATGTTCCGTGGGGGAAATACAAAGACCCTATTATTTGCGATAGCAAAAATCTAAGAAACTTGCGTTTTGTTCTTCAGCAATCAGATGTATTCATAAAGGTCGGGGATTATAAGGAAATACTTCTCAAAAAGACGCGGGAAGATGATTTCATATACCTAGATCCGCCGTACAGGCCTACGAGCTCTACGGCTTATTTTACGGGATATACAACCACTGGATTTTCCGATAAAGATCAGAAAGACCTTGCCGACATTTTTGAAGAACTAAACGAAAGGAAGTGCAAGGTTATGTTAAGCAATTCTAATACCCCGCTTATCAAGAGGATGTATACCAAGCTTGCCAAGGATATTAAGAAGGTAGATACCATTAGATCTATCAATTGCATGGGATCAGGAAGAGCGGGTCACAATGAATTGATCATACGCAATTACTCCTGACATGGTGATTGTCTCTTGACGGGGGACAATTTGCAAATTTGAAATAGTGAAAATTAAAATCCATGCAACAATAAAGGCATATGGTTTTTTGTGAAGAGGCTAGAGTGAACTTTAATCTGCTCTGGAACTACATAGAAGGAGGCGTGTCTTCTTTGTCGATTCGCTATCTCAAGGACAGGGCCTATGAAGAATCTGCTTCCATCGAGGTTGATCCTGTTGGCATCGCTCGGGACTCCAGCAATGAAAACCCCTATCTTTAAACTATTCAGCCAACGGATCCGCCGGAGAATTTCATATTATGAGAACAAAGAAAATCTTGAATGAATCTATTATTGTAAAAGTCAAAATAGGTTCTGCCAAATCAAGTCACCCCTGACCTGCCTATTATATGAATACAGATATTTGAAGGCTGGTCATCAGCATCTTCCTCGTCATCCCCCTCTTCTTCCTCGCCTCCTATTTCATCGTAGACTGGGACCATTGTGAACGAAACTACCGAATCAATATCAGAACCCAAGTCTGCGGCCTGGATATTTCCAACAGTAATTGACTGGCCTCCCACTTCAAGAGAATACCCAGGATTGAACCTTGGACCTTGCTCTGTGGCATTAATCTTAACTTCATAATCACCTTTACCTACGCACTGTTGTGAGATCATAGGAGTCATTTCCATGAAGTGAAGTTCAAGGCCATTTGAGCTAACCACATTTTCTACATTGGCTGTACTCTGATCCGAATCTGTCGCTGCGCCTGGCTGTGGCATGGTTACTTCTTCCTTTTCAAGTCCCATATCAGTTGTTACGGTAATCATATTGCTGGGTCCTGTGCTCAATATGCCATATCCAAATGCAGTTCCACTTTCCTCTCCATCCTCGTCATCAGAGGCAGCAGGAATTTCACCCATCGTGCTAATTTGTGCATTCATTAACTGGCCACCACTTTGGTTGATTATAGTCGCTGCTGTTATCTGAAGATGGTCTTGAACTGATGGCACTCCTTGTGTTGGAGTTGAAGTAGACTGGCCGGATACAGGAATCATCGCCATCGTAACGGCCAAAGTTATTGCGAGAAGGGGCAACAAAATATTTCTCCTTAAACCTATGACCGCGAATCTTTTTATTGATATATTCAAGAAAAAAGTGGAGAGGGTGTTCAAGTTGTTTTTTCTGGTAATTCTATATTATGTGCAGGGAGTTATTGTGGGTTTGTCGTGGCGCACTCAGCAAAAGCTTGCACAGAACTGTTTCCAAAACCAAATGGATTAACGGCAACGGCTATCCAAGAATTTCCCTGTGGAGTGCTGCTTAAAATGATTCCTGGCCCACCTGCTATACTAAATCCCCCACCAGTAACAATCTCCCCTTGGTTGCATGTCGCTACACTTTGCCCTATCTGGATAATCGATGCTATCTGTCCTTGCACATTTCTGATTGTAAGGTTCATTGCAGGAGCAGATGTTCCCGGCGTTCCTTGGGGTCCCGGCGGTCCCGGCGGTCCCGGCGGTCCCGGCGGTCCTTGTTCGCCAGCAGGGCCCATTAGTCCCTGCGTACCATTCTGTCCTGATGGACCGGGTTCACCTGGTGGTCCTTGAGGTCCTGATGGACCAGGAGGCCCTTGGGTACCATTTCGTCCAGGAGGCCCTTGGTAAAATATCTGAGCTGATGCAGAATTTGTCATTGAAATAATCGCTGTTCCTGCTATTGTTGTAAAAATTATAGTCGCGATAAAAACTCCCATAATTAATTTCCCTGACATGGGTCCTTTTATAGGCGCATAATAGTATTTAAGAAATTAAGCAAAGCTATTTCTTAGGCAATACCTGGTCGATTTAGAGGGAATTATAGATAAATTAATTCGAAGGGTCTGACACCCAGAGGACAGTATTTATGTCGGGAAGAACATAGGATGGAAATAACAAATGAAAAGTTCAGTCCTACTATTGGCTCTTATGGTGATGATGGTATTCGGAGGCGTCAACTTTATCTCAGTGGTTGCAATGCATGATTCAACTTTGGACGTGAACACCTGGATTGCTAGTGATAACAGTACTCAACTTCATACGACTGATTTGAATAGAGGCCCGATAAGCCCTGCCGTATCAGCAGGGGCTGCTACGGCGGAAGACGCAACTGGTCCCTCGACAGTTACTCCGACCACTCCTGATGGAGCTGAAGAGGACGCTGACGAAGATGAAGGCGAGGATGAAGAAGAACCTGATGAGGATGAAGATGACGAATGAATAAGAGAATTGTGGAAATGCTCTGTGGAGTCACAATATACATTATTGATAGAGGATAGCTGCAAGTTTCATCTTTCTACCTCACCTCGGTACAACATACCGACAATAATATAGTAGAAGAGGTTCTACATCCAAAAAAACCCTGTACTTGCGACCTCAATTCGTAACCATAGTTTTGACAATAATCAAACTGATAGCGTCAATTTTGCAGGTAGCGCAATGGTGTGGCCTTCTACATAGACAGGCAAAAATTTAGAAATTTTTGTTTAAGACAGGGCAATTCCTAACCTTGTGTTCTTGGGAATCTGACGCCAGTTTTGTCACATTCGACATCTACAGTTTTTAATTACTATTTTATACCGAGTAGTATTTGCGTAAGCGGATTAACCGGATAATGGAACACTGGGTATTGTTTGTTCTCCTTCGCTTTCCCCTTCATTTTCATCTTCGCCTGATTCTGCAGTATCAGTTTCGCTTTCTTCTTGATTTGGTTCCTGAGTGAGGCTTGATCCGATATTAACAATACTTTTGATATCATATGATAACGGGTTAATTGAAATAGTTATTAAATAAACTTTGTCAGTCCGTTACCTGTTGCTATCTAAAAAAAGATAATTATTCTGTTTTAGCATTTGATGGAATTGGCAGATATCGTTAGAACTCTTATCATCTGTGCATTGCAAAATCATCGTTAAGAGGAGAATGTATTTGCCAAAATAATCATGTATCTTTCCGAAAATTAGAAACAGTTATTCTCTAATGAAGTTTCATCTAACCCATCGCTGCCTCGGTTCTGATTCAAGCCCAAATTATTATTTCTCATAAGAGTCTAACTCATATTCATATTGAAGCTGATTGTCGGCATCATATACCTCAGCTTTGATAGGTAAGGGGATGTCCTTGGATATCCAAATCTTACTAGTTTTGGAGCCCAAGGTATAACTTAGTACATAAGCATCAAAGGTCAGATCATCGATGCGTATTATTTCTTGAGCAGCTATTCTTACCGGAACTGTTGTTACCTCGCCTGAAATTGAATTCCATTGTGCTCCTTCGATCATATATTTAGGCCCTTCTGCAATATCTCTTATCTCAAGTATCGATGACTCCAAGAGCTCATAATAAGGCTTAAAGCTCGAATTGACTGGACCTGCATTAGTCAATTGTTCTTTTGATAACAAAATCATATCTTGCCCGCTTTTACCGATTGATCGCTCCGTTCCGTTGACTATTCCAATGGTTGCTTGCCAATTGTTCTCATTGTTACTGTCTTGCGTAAATTTGATGGATACCGAAGAATTTACAAGCGAGCCATGTCCTCCTAATCCATTCCAAAGTGAACCATGTCCTCCAACCCTGGTTACAGAATAATTTAATGTCGTCCCGTCTCTAATATTATTACCCACCGTAAACAAATCTGAGGCATCTGGTGGATCCAATAATGAAGAACCTGATCCTAAAAAACCGCCACCAGCAGCTATTATGGCAATGCTTACGCTTACTCCAAATACTGCCATAATTCCAGACAGCAGTAGAACTTTGACCCTCGGAGACGTATATTAGATCACTTACACGTAAATCTCGAACCATATTTATTATTACCCGCAAGACGGTGGCTA
>JALZES010000130.1 GCA_030861915.1 Thermoproteota archaeon | reverse complement strand
TCCAGCATTAAAAGACTGACCACCATATAGGCCTACCATAAGATCTGCTGCCAGCCACGCTTGAAACGCAAACCAGCCTGCTACTAGTCCTGCAATCATAAGTGTGGGTATTGCATAGCCATATTTTCCAAATGCTGCCTTACACATCAGGGGAAAATTGAGACCATATTGAGCTCCCTTATGTGCAATTAAACCAGAATATACAAAAAGAAAGATTTGTCCTGTGACAATAGCCACATAACCTAGTGGAGCACCCAAACCAGCCATAATCTGGCTTCCAATAAAAACGCAAATGTATGCATATGCGAATCCGGCCCATACTAATGCCGGACGACTAAATCCTAGCCTTGCTTGCTGAGGAACTGGTCTCTCAGCATATTCCTCTTTTTCGGACATTAATCAAAAAGATTGAAGAAAGAAGAAAGATATAAAGATGTATGCAGTTTTGTTTACAACTTTTAATAAATATTTAAATGGTAAAAAAAGCAATTATGCAAATTCTTTAAATTTGTGATGATGTCAAACCCTGTTGTAAAGCCTGTTAGTTAAACTCAGGAGGAATAATTATTTGATAATCTTTACCCCTTTTATCCTTTTTTTTAACTCTAGGTCTTCTGCCTCTACTTCCTGTTCAAGGGCTTCTTTGTATGCTTTTATCTTTTCCTTAAGATATGGATATTTTAGACTCAAGATCTGACAAGCAAAGATGCCTGCGTTATAAGAAGAATTTATCCCCATAGTTCCTACGGGCACCCCTGATGGCATCTGTATTATGGAAAGTAAAGAATCCATTCCATCTTGGAAATTACTGCGTACAGGAATTCCTATCACAGGAATAGCAGTTAGAGAAGCAATCATTCCGGGGAGATGGGCTGAACCATTTCCGGCTGCAATGATCACGTCTACTCCTTTGTCTTCTAGTTGTTGTATATATCTAAGGGTTTTTCTGGGCGACCTGTGGGCAGCAACTATTGTAATTTCATTCCTGACCCCAAAGGAATCTAAGACACTTTTAGTATCTTTCAAATCATCTAATAATCTTGTTGAAGGAAAGGCGATTGCAACAAGTGGATTTTTTGGATTGATCCCTTCATGTATGCTTGATCTATTTGATTTTAGATTAGGTATCCGCTGTTTGTCCATTCTAATGGCTCCATTTTAATTATTTGCTCAATTCCAACACAATCTTTCTATTGTAAAGTATACATAATTGGATCTTACTACCGGGAAAAATGGGCTTACGTGATCTTTCATTTTCTTAACTAGAATTATGACGATATGATTGTTGCCTAAGCTTATGTTTTTCCCTTATTGTATATATTGCAAGGATTATCAAAATCGATGTGGCTGCTATGAGAATCCATATCTCCCTCAAAGTAATCATGTTGATTACTCCAACAAAAAGGACTATCAATGAGAGGAGATTAGCTATTAGGTAGGTCTTCATAATTTCTTATTTTGCCTTCTTTTTCAAGTTCCCAGAATTGCTATTTTCAAAGTCTATGTTGTAGTCATTATGGACTTTTCTTTTTCCTCTGGACGGACTTTGGTTGGTCTTGCTCTTATCATTATTATTATGGTTTTTGTATATTGCTGATTTTGATTTTGATCTTTCCTCATTAAGGGCATTATTTACCATGGGAATGAGGGCATCAACAACCATCGTAAAGAGCTTTTCTCCCAGCTCTGGTGTTGATTTAGTTGCACCTCTGCCCACCACCCCTGACTTTGAATATTGATCCATCCTATATTCAAAGAAAGTTTCATAATCATCTTCGTCAACTGCCTCTCTCATATTCACAAGTTCTGGCCTAGCTGCCAATACACACGATGTTTCAGAGAGATTCGCATGTATATAGGACGGAAAAACAGGGCAGTCTTCTACGAGTTTAGACATAGTTGTTGGTGTCGTTTCCCACCAATTCAATACTCTTAGTTGTAGCTCTGGGAAGTCGTATCGTAAGTTTTCTCTAGCAGAGTAAATTGGTCCCCAGTTCCACATATGCCCATTTAATATCAAGATTTTCCGAATTCTACTTCTATAAAGCCATTCTGAGATTTCACAGATTACTTTCATCATAGTATCAGGCCTGAGTGATAATGTTCCAGGAAAGTTCCCATGGCTTTGGGAGCAGCCATATGTTAAAGGTGGAACTACAGGAACACCTGTTTTTGCGGAGACTCTTTTAGCAACTTCATAACAGTCTATAGTATCAACTGCTAATGGTAGATGTGGTCCATGTTGCTCACACGCTGCGGTTGGAATAATCGCCATATTCATAGTTTTTGTGAGTTTGTCTACATCTTTCCACGTAAGCTCTTCCCACAAAATAGGGTTGCCGTTTTTTGGTATCATTAGTTATCTATCATCTAATTAGTTGGACTAGGACTTTTTATGTTTGACTTACACACACAATAAAAAAATGCATATATCATAAAATCATAGTCTTTTAGACCATTGGCAATGATTTGCATATATCATTAGTTTTACTTTTTTTGATATATACTTGTTTTTTTATGATTAATGATGCTAACTTATATGTTCATGTAGATAATGAGCCGCCAATTATGAGATTCGATTATCCAGAAATACCAAATGGGAATTACAAGAAGTTTTATAATATATTCACATGGATACGGATATTGATCAAGTCTATATTCATGTCTGTGGTAGTTTTGGACAGGGAGTCCTCGGAATGAAAAAATCTTCTTCCATTAATCTTTTGAATTTAACAATAAAAGATCTATCAGAACTCATTTCAGCTCGGGAAATTTCTCCTGTGGATTTAATTGAATCTATGCTAGAAAGGATTGCAAAACTAAATCCAATGCTTAATGCCTTTATTACAGTTCTAGAGGATTCAGCAAGACAGGATGCAAAGAATGCTGATTTGCTAATAAAAGAAGGCAAGTACAGAGGACCTTTACACGGAATCCCGGTTTCTTTGAAGGACTTGATATATGTAAAAGGGGCAAGAAGTACTAGCGGTTCAAAGATTTTATCTAATTTTGTTCCTCAATACGACTCAACTGTAGTAAAAAAGCTCAAAGAGGCAGGTGCAATTATCATTGGTATGAATAACACTCATGAATTTGCTTGTGGCATAACCAATATTAACCCTCACTATGGTTCATCCAAGAATCCCTGGGATATACATAGGATGTCCGGAGGATCCAGCGGAGGTTCTGCCGTCGCTGTAAGTGCTGGTATGACACCAGTTTCAATTGGAACTGACACAAGCGGTTCTATACGTGTACCATCTTCACTATGTGGACTGTTTGGCTTAAAGCCGACATATGGGAGAGTGAGTAAATATGGTGTTCAAGAATTGGCTCCATCTATAGACCACATAGGTCCTATAGCTAAATGTGCTTGGGATATAGCCGCGGTGCTTCAAACAATAGCAGGATATGATAAATTAGACAGCTCTACAGCTGACGTACCTGTTCCGAACTACACTGCAATTCTTTCAGAGAAAAAACATAGAGACAAGAAAGGAACAAATAAATTCAAAGTAGGAATTCCAATAGAATTCTTCTTTGATACAATAGACTCAAAAGTAATGAATGTTTTTGAAAAATTCGTAGATAGACTTAAAGATTGTCAAGTGTCAACAGCCCCCGTACATGTAGAGCAGACAGACAAGATATTTGATTCCTGGCGGGCTATACGACTGGGAGAATCGGCTGCTGTTCATGAGCAATGGATTAAAACCAGACGCGGAGACTATGGAGGGAATGTAATAGTCATGCTTGAAAAAGGTATGGAAATAACTGCTGTAGAGTACATTAAGGCTCATAAGATGAGAAGAGAAATAAGGACAGCGTTTCTAAATGCAATGAAAGGTTACGATGCACTATTGGTTCCAACTACAATCATTCCAGCTCCCCTGTTGGACCAGAATAGAGTAGATATCAATGGAGATAGTATCGAAGTATATCAGGCATTGAGTAGGTTAACTACCGTCTTTGATATTACTGGGTTGCCAGTACTGAATGTCCCTGCCGGTTTTGTGGAAGTGGAGAAAAATAAATTGCCTATGGGCGTTCAGCTAGTCGGAAAGCCTTTCGACGAAGAAACGCTGCTTAGAATTTCACATGTTTTTGACGAGTATTATAGAGTTTCTGAAGAGATGATTCCTCCTCTCAATACATGAATATTTTATTTGCCCTGCTACATTAAATTGTATTTCCTACCGAAAGCCTGCAGAGACTCCCTTGAATGCATCAATTGGGGGTCTTTCTAATCCTGACCCAATCATCTCAATTCCTGGCTCTCTGTGAGCTATCGCAGCATCGATGACCGGCCAGATGTCAGTTTTTAAAACCCTTGCGAAAATCTATACCGATTGCTTTCCTGCAAAATTAAGAATTGAATTGAAAAGCTGTTATTTTGTATTATAGAGATTTCATGCATTTGTTCAGTATATCGGATAGCATCTTCAGCAGATCCACCAATAAGAGATAGAATTGCAAGAGAAAAAAGCTACTGAGAAGGTCCCTGTGTCTTTTACTGTAAAGACCAGGTAAATATCGCTGACTTTCTTATGCTATGGACTAGGGACTAGGCTGTTCTATCAGAATGGCTATTCTATACTCTGTTAATTTGTCAACAAAGAAAAAAATTGGGGTTGCTAGTTGCCTTCGCCTTCTTCTTCGTCTCCGCCTTCGCCTTCTTCTTCGTCTCCGCCTTCGCCTTCTTCTTCGTCTCCGCCTT
>JALZES010000089.1 GCA_030861915.1 Thermoproteota archaeon | reverse complement strand
ATCTCAAATATAGTATCTTTTGAAAACGAACCATCAGATGCTCCATGGGGTGAAAGATATTTCCATATACAAGAACCAGATGGATATCAGCTTTCGTTTGCGATGCCTATAAGATCGAGAGCCTAGTCTATTGTTTTGCTTTAGGGTGACAGCGAACTTTTTAGTTTATAAATGCATGCATTGACTCTCACTTGTATGCAGATGACTGTGTATCTAAATAGCTTGATTATGTAACAGATTTTTCTCTCTTATTCTACTTTTTGCTTTGGGCTCTAATGGTTTAAACTGCATATAGCCTACGTGATTAATAGTGTAGGATAACAAAAGCCTAGAACAAATTTGCCAGCTCCCACATAAAAGGACTCATGACAACGAAGGCTATAGTATAGATATGTAAGATATGAAAGATAGGTTAGAATGCTAGAATAGATGTATGAACGTCATAGATTTTGCTGCAGAGGTAATTTTTATATCAGTATCAGGTGTCCTCTCGCCAGGCCCCCTATTTTTCGCTAATCTCATCTATGGAAGCAAAGAGGGTTTTTATTCAGGTGTTAAAATTGCTTCAGGCCATACAATAGTAGAACTCCTATTAGTCATATCATTGGCTGCGGGCATATTCGGATTTTCGTCCTTCAAATTAACTAGCGAGAGTATAAGAATAATTGGACTGGTAGGAGGAACTGCCATCATAATTTTTTCAATATCTCAAATTACCAACATCATAAAAAGAAGAAGAAATACAGATGTCGCTAATGATAAAAACAAAAGCAGCTACAGTTATTTTTCTAAAATTAGTAATAAAGGCAGAAGACTTGAAAGACCGTTTATAATCGGACTAACCTTCAGTGCATTAAATCCATTTTTTATTATATGGTGGCTAACAGTAGGATTAAAGCTAATTTCTGACTCAGTCTATCTGTTTGGCATTGTAGAAGGCATTCTTATTCTATTCTCATTCCACATTTGGATGGATTACGCCTGGTTATCTGTCACAGCTTATCTTATGTCTAAAGGTAGATTAATACTAAAAGAGAGATTGTACCAATATTTCCTTCTCTCAATCAGTTTCGTACTTGCTTCTTACGGATTATATCTAGTAGTAGAAAAAATATTGCTCTGATATATTAGTTGCCAATCTAATACATACCACATCATGCCAACAGTATAGACTATGTTGTTATTGTTATTCATGTAAAACATATCCTACTGGAACCTATGAAAACAGCATAATCCCCCTTAACACGCTCCATTCGCTGCACGTTTCTATACACATATCACTGATTAGGAATGATGCGGCGCTTTTCATAAAGCAAGCTCCGCCAGATGTTCGGACCCAATATATTGTTGGCTATCGGAGAATATGTTGCCGAAGTGAGTCGCATTCTCAGTAATTCAGAGCTTCAATGGCTGATCATTCATTCAATCAATCTTCATTCAACCATTCCTGATTGGTTTGGATGACAACTATCGTAGTTTTTATAACCACACATGTTGTATAAGTACCTCTGATGGTTTTCTGAGATGGCAGATACGATAATCCTTTTAGCTATTTTTACCTATGCTGCCACTCTCTCCATCTTGTTTCAGGATCTGGAAAAGGCGAGCATCTTTGACAGTGTAACAACCGTCGTGTCTTCCTGGATAACAGAATTCGGATATCCGGCAGTTTTCTTGGTAGCACTACTGGAGAACTTGTTTCCCCCCATTCCCAGTGAAATCATCTTTCCACTTGTGGGATTTGTTGCGTTCCATAACAATTTGGGAATAGTGCATGCAATAGCAATGGGACTTGTGGGAGCCTTAGGCTCTACCGTAGGGGCAATAGTAATTTATTACCTTGCCCTGAGACTAGGCAAACCAGCCATACTAAGATTCGGAAAGTTCGTCGGAGTAGGGGAAAAAGGATTACTAAAAGCTGAATCGTGGTTTCAAAGATACGGTGTAATCGCAGTTTTCAGTGGCCGAATGGCTCCCGCAGTTCGCGAGCTTATATCTATTCCGGCAGGAATAGGACGGATGAACCTTATTAAATTTGTTCTCTTTACTTTTGCCGGATCAGCGATTTGGAGCGTTACTCTAACACTCTTAGGCTATTTTCTTGGCGACGCATGGAGGGTGATGGCAAACCAATTATCAAATGTGTTAAGCATAGTGGTTCTCATTATAATTGCGACTGTCATCTCGGTATTCGGCTTAAAGTTTTATAAGAATAGAAGTGATAGACACAAAAGAAAGAATAATAGCCTTAATGATCTAAAATAAAAATCTGAATAGGAAAGTCCAATTTGTTATTTCTGCTTCTGTACATACTAATTCCTTGTGATGCTGCGTGATTTCTGGTTAACTTTTATTTACGATTACTGTGCCGCTTACCATAGAAGAACTTGGAACTAGCACAATATCCCCATTTTCGGTCATGAGTCTTACGTAGACTAATTCAATGTCATAAATAATTCCCGAGTTGCTACTTATAGTAATTTTGTCACCTATCTTGAATGGTCTTACTAGCGATAGGTAAAGCCCGGATATCATATTTGCTAGAATATTCTGCGAGGCAAAACCAATAACAAGAGCAGATATAGTGCTAATCGACGCAGCAACTATTGGATTTTGTGCGAGATAAGATATAATGGTCGCAACTATAATAATAGTTCCAGTGATCCTTACGAAACTCCTTATCGCCTTTGCTGTCTCCAGTGAGCGATCAGGCAGAGCGAGTTTATAGGAGATGGCGCTTATCGTTTCTAGAACAAAATATCCGATAATGGCAACTTCTGCGGCCTGGATATACATTAGTTCTTGATGGGGCAACTTAGAATTGAGAATAAATGTGCTTGCGGTCAAAGTGACAGAGAGTATAATTGCCAACACCACTATCCTTTTTATGATGTTATTTCTGGGACTTACTCGACCTTTCTTAGACTGGCCGACGGCGTTTTTTCTACTTTCATCCTCCTCTTTCATTGTTGTTATTATCTCTAAAAGGACAAGATTAAAAATAAATCTAATTTAATAAAATGGCAGACAAGCTTTCGAACAAAACCAGATCCCCAAAACTAAAGCCCTTAGTCAACTGAAATCATGGATCAGTCATCCGTGTAAACTATATCTGCCATAATGATATGTCCCCACAACTCAGCCAACTGAATGTCGCACCGTTACTTTTCAGTGCATATGTCCGGTCCAACTGAAAC
This sequence comes from Thermoproteota archaeon, assembly GCA_030861915.1. Lineage (GTDB taxonomy): Archaea > Thermoproteota > Nitrososphaeria > Nitrososphaerales > Nitrososphaeraceae > TH5893. Next base: position 231 of record JALZES010000089.1, on the reverse strand, counting down.
ATGTATCTGATTTGCTTTGGATCGTTTTAGCTGCTTTTACTTTAAACGGCTCATGCGCCATTTTGACTAAGCAATTATCTGCTTTAGGCTTTAAGATAGATCCGCCTATTTTAACAGAGGAGAGAGCACTTTGGAAGGTCTGTTGCTTTGATAAACTTTATCCTCTTCCTGTTCAGTGGCTCATAATCAGAGAAGCGAGGGAGGGTCGGAAGGTCTCGGTCTCTTCAGGGT
>JALZES010000118.1 GCA_030861915.1 Thermoproteota archaeon | reverse complement strand
TTTTCTCTGTAGTATTTAAGTTGTTTTTCTCTTTGACCCAATTAGTGCTAAAACTCGTCATTATACTTTGGCTTGTAATTGATAAGGTGTGTTAAATTATTGCATTGTTACAATAGAATAACTAAGTGGTATCATTTTCTACACACAGCACATAAGGTCACCAAAGCAGAAGATTGTGGTCCGATACAGAACAGTTGCTGCCTTATAGTAAACATCATCTCTCTTCAATAGTCATCGCCTGAATTAGCACTTCAGCCAGGAACGGCTAAAACAGCTCGTCCGTGCTGGTTTTCATGCAGTACGAATAAAAAACAATATACAGAATAGGCTGATGAAGGACCTATTAACTTAATTCCTCTAGCTTGATAATACCATATTCGACGATAGACTATCTATTACTGAAATCTGAAATCTGAAACAACAGATTCCTTTTTTTCTTTAGATAGTTCGCGGTATCCATCTTTATCTATAATAACCGCGTTGATATTGTCCCCAGTACCAGCATTCCTTCTAATGGCCGCTGCAATTGCCTGTATGGCAATTTTGTAAGATTCGTTTACGCTTAGGTTATCCTTGAATTCGGATTCAAGATAACCGTAGGCTACCGGTGAGCCACTTCCAGTAGAAATGAATTTTTCGCTAGTCATTGACCCAAACAGATCGATATTGTATATCTGTCCTCCCACGTTATTATCATAACCTGCAAGGATAATTTGTACATAGTAGGGATAAAATCGCTGGTTGAACAATACGTTGGAGCACAGTCTTGCGGCAGATTTTATGGGCATAAGTTCCCGATTTGTAAGGCGATAGATATTTGCATTATACCTCATTATATCCACAAGGTTCTGTGCATCTGCCACGCCACCTGCAATTGTCATGCCCAAGTGTTTATCAACCTTCTGAATTTTCATTACATGCCTATCGGCAATAAAGAAACCCGCACTTGCTCTTGTATCAGCGGCGAGTGCTACACCGTCAGTGCATGTTAGAGCACAAGTAGTAGTACCCTTCTTGATTTGATCTGAGACGTATTCAAAATGCCTATTGCTGTCCGGTTGGCGAGAATACATATACACGGATACCTTTATCTCTTGCTAATTTAAGCATTATCAATTACTAGTCTGTGGACTACAAACTCTCAATATTATATTGAGTTATATTTCTCTTTAGCCCAGAAGACTGTGGAGTGAGTGAATATCGATGACGACGTTTGATATAATTTGGGACAATCATATAGTACAGACAGAAGGAAAGGGGCGTCATGATCACCCAGATTCAGGTCCATCACTAATTTACATCGATCGTCATCTGATTCATGAAGTCACCTCACCACAGGCATTTGAAGGACTTAGATTAAGTGGTAGAAAAGTCAGAAGGCCCGACCTAACTTTTGCCACAATGGATCATAATGTTCCCACTGAAAATAGATCTCTTCCGATTGTCGACAAAGTCTCTTCCATTCAAATTGAAACACTGGTTCAGAACTGTCGGGAATTTGGTATCACTCTTTTTGATCTTGCTAGCCCCGACCAAGGCATAGTACACATTATTGGGCCCCAGCTCGGTATCACCCTTCCCGGCACCACTATTGTGTGTGGCGATAGTCACACGTCAACTCACGGTGCTTTTGGTGCATTTGCATTTGGTATTGGTACAAGCGAAGTTGAACATGTACTGGCCACCCAATGTTTATGGATTGATAAGCCAAAGACATTCGCGATAAATATTACAGGGGTTAGAAAAAACCTGCATACAATTACCGCAAAAGACATTATACTTTCGATTATTCGAAAAATTGGAACTGCCGGGGCTACAGGTACAGTTATTGAATATCGCGGTAATATCATATCCGAGCTTTCTATGGAGCAGAGAATGACGATATGTAATATGTCAATTGAAGCAGGCGCTAGGGCAGGATTGATCGCCCCTGATCAAACCACCTTTGATTATCTAAAGGGACGAAGATATGTGCCTAGGGAGGAGGAATTTGAGAAAATGGTTGAATTTTGGAAAAAGAACTCTAATGAAGATAAGAGTTCTCACTTTGATAAGTCGGCCACTATAGAGGTCAGCACAATCGCACCCCAAGTTACCTGGGGAACTAATCCTTCTATGGCAGCAGATGTTACTGAGACTATTCCATATCCTGAAGAGTATGCCAAAGGTAATGAGAGCGAGGTAAAAGCAGCTACACGCGCTTTACAATACATGGACCTTAGCCCTGGCGTTCATATTACTGATATCCCGATTGATCGTGTCTTTATTGGCTCGTGTACAAATTCTAGGCTAGAAGATTTGATAGAAGCATCGATTGTAGTTAAGGGAAGGAGAGTGTCGCCAAAGGTTAGGGCCATGATAGTACCTGGCTCTCAGCAGGTAAAGTTAGATGCAGAGAGACTAGGACTAGATATGGTTTTCAAGGACGCAGGATTTGAATGGAGGGAATCTGGCTGTAGTATGTGTCTTGGCATGAACCCAGATATCTTAGCCCGAGGCGAACGGTGTGCAAGTACTTCAAATCGTAACTTCGAGGGAAGGCAGGGGACAGGAGGTAGAACACACCTCGTGAGTCCTATTATGGCGGCAGCGGCGGCTATTGAAGGCCATTTTGTAGATATAAGGGAGTGGTTGTAACCAGTCGAGCGAAACATAACATGGAGCCCGTTCGGATAATAAAAAGCAAGGCAATTCCCTTAGATATGGTTAACGTAGATACAGATCAAATAATTCCAAAGCAATTTCTTAAGCTCATTCACAAAACCGGATATGGGAAATACCTTTTTTACGATTGGAGATTTAATAGTGATGGTAAGCTGAGAGACGACTTTGTCTTAAACCATGCAAAGTATAGCGGACGACAGATATTACTTGTTCGTGATAATTTCGGAAGTGGGAGTTCTCGCGAACACGCGGCTTGGGCCATTCGCGATTATGGTTTCAAGGTAATTATTGCTCCATCATTTGCCGATATTTTTTACAGTAACTGCTTCAAAAACGGAATTTTGCCAATTAGGCTAGACCATCAAGAGATTGACTATTTGTTTCAGAACATTGATAAAATAGAATTGGAAATTAGTTTACCTGAACAAAAAATTACAGTCATAGATTCGATAAATTCCAGAGTTGTTTGTTTTGAGGTAGAAGGATCAAAGAAAAAGGTATTGCTTGATGGTCTAGATGAAATAGGAATTACATTACAGTTTGACCGCTATATTACGGAGTATGAAAACCGAAATCCTGTAAGGATATTACCTCATACAATTAGCTAGGATCTTGTTAACTATGACGTAAACGAGCTACTGTATCTCTCATTCCTAATTTCCCTCGATAAAATAGTACGTTTGCCCGATCTATCAATAATTGCATAGGTACAAATGCAATTTTATGACAAGATAAGTTGTTATACCGAGCTTAAGAAAGAGACAAAGAATCACGTCTATTAACTCTTAGATGTGACTCTTTGCCGATACAACTAGTTGATACAATTTAGCAACATGCAGGAATAATAACATTATAGCTCGTCCATGCCAAACCTGTGGTAACATTGGTTGCATTTAAATTTCTCCTTACCCGGATTTCCTGACACAACCTCAAGTTGGCTCTTTGTTCTGCATTTCGGACATTTACCATATATAGTTTTTCTGGCCAAGTGATAAATATTCAACACACAGTCTATTAATAACTTCTCTGCATCAGAAGACGTGAAATTCATAGACTGGTTTCCTTACTATCAGGACATCAGACAACAGTTTGGGTATAGTACAGAAAAGGATCAAGAAGCGGCAGGGTTACTTTCTACTATGATAAAGAGAAAGGCTCTTGATACTAAAGTGCTTAAAAGAAAATTAGCGGGAAAGCAAGTAATGGTGATAGGTGCTGGTCCAAGTTTAGATCGAAATATTGAATATCTAAAACAAAGGGAATATCGAAAGTACGTAAAAGTGGTTGCAAATGGAGCAGTACAAGCACTTATTGAAAATAAGATAAAACCGGATATTGTAGTTACTGATTTAGATGGAAATTTATCATTTTTAAAAAAAGCTGAGGAGATAGGAGCTATAATAGTTGTACACGCTCATGGGGATAATATCGATATGCTCAAAAAAGTCATCCCAAAATTCCGTCGTATTATTGGCACCACACAAGTAATGCCTACGAAAAATGTCTATAACTTTGGTGGATTCACTGACGGCGACAGATGTGTATTTTTGGCAGAAGAGTTTGGGGCTTGGCGGATAGTCCTCTTCGGAATGGATTTTGGACCGCAAGTAGGAAAATACTCAAAAGAGGTAGTTAAAGAGATCGTACTCAAAAAAAGAAAGATGCAAGCAGGGAAGAAATTATTAGCTATGCTCGCTAAAAATTCCCATTCTGAACTGTTCGATACCTCACCAAGACCGATCAAAGGATTTGGATATTTTAGACTCGAAGGACCAGGCTCGTAATATTATCTATTTATTGGGAGCTCGTTTTAGTATCTTTCCTTGGAATCGGCCAATTTTTGGTGCCATTGCACACAGGATCATACACGTCTCTTTTATGCAGCAAAAATAGACTATCCGGATATGTAGCTCTGAAGCATAAGCCTAACTCGCAGAGAAACGGATTTAAAGAATAAAAATAAGGGTCTTGTATTTGCATTATATAATGTTGATATGCTCGAGCAGCATGCTATTTCGTCTAGCGGAGAAGACGCGTAGTTAATGGTTATCATAATTAAGAAGAGTCAAGAATTTACCGATATACTTCAGAGGAATCTGAAAACAAGATGTGATGAGAGAAAAAGAACCGACAATACTGTGCATGTTTCGGACATTCTGCCAACAACTTGTATTAGAAAGCAGTACTACTCCAGGAAATTTCCAGACGAGGACTCCATTTCTAATGAAATGGTACACCATTTTATAAGAGGGGAGTCGAGTGAATTCGTAATCACTCAACTTGCGGATATCGGAGTAGCACAGGCTAATATTGAGATGGATGGAATTGTAGCACATCCGGACATCATGACGGGCAGTAGAGACACAATTGTAGAATTAAAAGATACAATAAGCGGAAAACGCTTAGACTTTTATGATGACACCTTTAGAGCCTACTTGAGACAATTACTGTATTATCTGGTCATGACAGGCATTGAGAAAGGGATTATTTCTATAAGATATAATATCAAAGAACTTAAATGGATTAAAAGTGATACAAAGGGAGACTATTTCTTCAGGCCGTTCGATGCAGAGGATGTAGGCATCGAAAGTTGGGATGTCATTTTGCCCAAAGATGACATAGCAAGGGAGATCTTAAAAAATGAAATGATAAGAAGAAAAAATTTCTTTTTAAGGGCCTTGGAGGAAAATAACGTTTCCCTGCTGCCAAGATTGATAGATGAGGCAAAGAGAAGCAAATGCCCATATTGCAAGTTCTATGATAAATGCATAAATCAGGATCCCGAGACTGACGAAGCCAAGAAGATGGCCAAAGAATTAGATCTGTTAAATATCAAAAGCGTTGTAGACTTTAAGTCTGGTGTGTAAACGACATATCATGCCATTTTATTTTGTGCATATCTGGCGACAATCTATCAATTGACGAGGAATGAATAAGTTACAAATAGCACAACTGAAATATCATAATAAGTTCTCAAACCAATACCTTAGGAATAAAATATGACTGATGGATAATAACTGCTCCATAGGTGAATATTTCAAAAAACATTGAATCAAAATATAAAGATTGTAGGATGTCTAACGGCCAAAAGCTAGTTTGACATCATCTCTTATGCAACATCTATAATAGCCCATTTGCTCAATATAACCATGACATTTAAACAGGACGATAATGTCGCCGCGGATATGAATAAAATCAGCAGACCCGCTGAAGAGAGAGAACTAGTCCCAGAGAGGTCGCCGGACACCAAACGCAAGAATACAGATAATTTACTTAAGTTTTCCCCATCAAGCCAACTTTTTAGTAATATTGTGGGCTATAATGACGTTAAAAAATTATTTAGCTTATCATTAACATCGGAAAAACCAGTTCACATACTATTGGTAGGCCCTCCAGCCTCGGCCAAGACCCTATTCATGTTAGAGTGTATGAAGTTACAACGTTCTTACTTTACCCTAGGCAGTCACAGCACCAGGTCGGGAATGATCGATTATCTGTTTACTAATCGTCCAAGGTATCTAATCGTAGATGAGATCGAACATATGCCAATGAAAGATCAAACTGCACTCCTAAGTCTTATGGAATCTGGTATGATTACAGAAACCAAATTTCAGAAAACGCGTAAAACTCAGCTAAAGACATGGGTGTTTGCAACCAGTAACGGAACAGATCGAATGCTGACTCCATTGCTTTCAAGATTTGTTGTACTTCATTTTAAACAATACAAATATGCAGATTTTCGTGAAGTTGCGGTACATATGCTAAATTTTGAGGGAATTACCGAAGAAATTGCAACTTCAATAGCAGAGTCAGTATGGAACAAAATGAAATCTAAAGATATAAGGGATTGTATGAAAATAGGTCACCTGGCTAAGACCAAGGACGAGGTAGAATGGTTAGTTCAGACGCTTAAAAATTATAGAAAATAAGAACTGTCAAAATGTATCGATACTACAGCAGCAAAAGCAGAGATTGGATACTTAAGGGATGGATCTTATTGTTTAATTTACACAAAATCCCGACGACGTACAATCTTTGCGGAATACAATTTTAAAAGAATAATAATAGAGTCTACAATTAATCGAAGAGAAAGTTTCATCGTCAATATTTCCCCGGCATAATTCAACTATCAGATATGATCAACCCCTATCGAGACAATTTACGGATCATTACCTCTGCTGATGAAGATAAAAGAGATATATGAATTCCATTTGTGCACATTAAGGTATTTATTATTAGTATGAGTGATCTTGGGACTTATGCTGTCTTAACTTTTTAAATGTTGCAAATCTGTTATCACACTTTTCACATTTCCATTGATTTGCTCGTGCTTGCTCGTACCTGTTGTACAATTCTGAACCGGTTTTGTACATTCGTGTGTTATTGTTAAAATTGATTGGGCTATAGTTGACTTTGTATCTTAATTTTGCTGAATCTATTTTCAAAAGTCTAATCTACTAGTTATAGGTTCATCATTAAAAGCAAAAGGGTCAACTTTGTGATGTGGATCTAGTTAATGTATTTTTACAAGAGCCTTGTGGTAAAATCAATCATATCATAATCCATAGGTGAGTGAATGATTCGCTATTGCTTTTGATTTACATAGCTAACTCGAGATGTGGATAATTTTGCTATTAATCTTCAATGAGCCTAGTCGGCCACAATAGAGATGCAAGGCATAATGATGTCATAATATTACTGAACGTTATAGTCA
>JALZES010000016.1 GCA_030861915.1 Thermoproteota archaeon | reverse complement strand
ACCAAGAGGATGAATAGTAAAGATGGTTTAAGATGATGTAATTCTGAAGAATATTTTTCTTAAGTAATTCAAAGATCTCTACGCTATCCAAACATAGTTTGGTTGGCCGCATTTCATTTCTCCGACTTCACTCATGACGAAAACGTCATGTTAATCACGGTCAAACTAATCACACTAGTGAAGTACAGTACATATTTTCGCTTGTGAACGTAAGGGCGAAATCATGACTTGTATAGGCCTACACTGTTCGGAAGCTAAGAGACTTTCCCTTACGTATGTCTAGCCACACAAGATTTATTCAATGAAAGATATAACCGTATCATGAAAAGCAGAATATGGCTCTCCGGGTAATCTCTGATGTGGAAGATTCCAAATTCAGGAATAAGAGAGTTCTAGTCAGAGTTGATTTCAACGTTAATATAGAAAATGGTATCGTAGGAGAAGATTACCGGATTCGTATGACCATTCCCACTTTGCAATACCTCACCAAAAGAGGGGCAAAGGTCTTACTCAGCTCACATCTTGGGAGACCAGGCGGTCCAAAGCCCCGCCTTTCTCTTGCCCCAGTCGCAAATCGATTGTCCGAAATATTCGCAGGTTCAAAAGTCAGATTCGTACAGGATTGTGTCGGCCATAAAGTAGAAGAAGTGGCCTCTGAGCTCCAGCCAGGGGATGTGTTGTTGCTAGAGAATCTTCGCTTTCATAAAGAGGAAGAGGCTAACGATCCGCACTTCTGTAAAGCACTAGCTTCATTGGCAGATATCTACGTTAATGATGCCTTCAGCACCTCCCATCGAAAACATTCCTCAACTTACGGTGCAGCCCGACTGTTTGATACTCGTTTGGCGGGTTTAAACCTTAACAAAGAAATTGAGTATCTCTCAATGGTTAAAGAAAATCCGGCTAAACCTTTTTCGTTGGTCATAGGAGGAATAAAAATAAAGGACAAGATAGGGGCGCTAGAAAATTTACTACCAAAGGCTGATAAATTACTGGTCGGGGGTGGGGTAGCTTATACATTTTTGAAGGCAAAGGGGATTAACGTAGGAAACTCGCTTGTTGATTATGAGCACTTATCATGGGTGACAAAAGCGCTATCAGAGTTCGGTTCCAAAATCTTGCTCCCAACAGATCACCTGGTTGCATCTTCAAAAAGCGATAACTATACTACAAGGGCAAGAGGTAACATTCCAGATGGAATGGCTGGATTCGATATAGGTGACGAAACGGTGCATCGTTTCTCGATTGAAATAGGGGGAAACGGCGTTGGGACGGTCTTTTGGAATGGTCCTATGGGCTTATTTGAAATTGGTGCATTCTCAAACGGGACAATAAATATTGCTAAGAGTATGGCATTAGCTTTCTGGCGCGGTTCAAAAACACTAATCGGGGGAGGAGATACGCTGGAAGCAATGAAACGTTCTGGCGTCACAGAGAGCGAGGTAAGCCATGTTTCTACCGGAGGGGGGGCAACGCTCAGATTCTTAGCAAATGATGAGATGCCAGGTATAGACGCACTTCAACACAGGCGACAATGAACAACAAGTGAAAACTCGCCAAGAACTCCCCTAGAATTGCTGATTTAAATAATATTGACAGGAAGTGCCTTTAGGTAAGTCACTGAGGAATCCTGAGCTCCTAGCATTAGCATGTATCTTCCAGCTGGCAAATCTGCCGAAGGATTTGTGACAAATTTGACGGTTTGCGTCTTGCCGTTATTTAACAAAATATATTCTTGACTGAATGACCCTGTGGAATTTCCAAAATCTCCCGTGGGCACAAAAGTCGCTGACGCTGTCATATTGACTCTGTCTATCAAGACTGACGGAGACGGAGTAATGAATACGTCCACACTGGCTGACTCACCTTTTCTAATTGTGATCTCTTGTGGCGAAGTATGTACAGAGAATGGCAGAGCTCGGCTGGTGTTTACTCTCCCAATTTTGTTCTCCGACCATTCAGTAAACCAGACTTCGCTGCCCCTTGTCCGCTCGGCGCTCGAAGCCTCGTCATCAGCATCTCCTGCTGCACGGTCGCCCACGTCGAGCTGCAATGCGTTTGCTATACCACACACTTCTATGGTTTGAGAATCACAAGGGCTAAATAATTTATTCTGTGAGGGAATCCAATATTCTATCAGTGTATTATTGTCAGGAAGAAAACGCGCAATTTTGTTACCTGTGTGTTCATTGAACCACAAAGAGTTATCTTCTGATTTGTGTATCCAGTAAGGCAATGTATATGCTTGGGCTGAAAGACTCTCCCTGCCCCCAAATATTCGTTCAGATGCCTTTGATGTTACAAATTCAGTAATATTCCTGCCATCGGGAACAAAATTATAAAATATACTTGTTCCATGGTCAGTGACCCAGAGGTCTCTAGAATCCGCCAACGTTATTCCCACGGGCGAACGCAATCGGCTCGGAAGATCAAAAGTGGTAAATGTCTGATTATTAGTATCATATCTTAGGATCTGACCCTTTTGACCGAAAGCCAGCATTGTAATCCATATAGACTTGTCCTTATTGTCAGCAACTATAGAACCAGTACTTATCAAGTCTCGATCAATCCCATTGAAACCCTGCACCGGCAGAGGAATTTCGGAAATTCCGCGAGAGGTATTATTTGACATTTGTGTAATATTTCCAAACCAAAGAGAAGGAGACCTAATCCCTACAAAATACACATTGCCATTAGAATCGAAGTCTAGAGAAACAGGATAAGTTGAACCGAAAGATTCAGACTCGGCCGGTACCTTATAGCTTTCGAATTCATCAGCGGACTTGTCATATTTCCATAAGGAATTTTGCTTTTCATCTGTAAACCAAATATTATCGTTCGAATCAATCTTCATAGTCCAAACTTGCGAAGACTCTATAGGGTTTTGGCGAGAGGTCCACAAGGGTATGGCTCGTTCGTCATCGAATCTCTGTTTTTTGAGATCGAAGCTACCAAGCAAACCATCTTTTGTTGAAATATACCAAACCTTACTTTCTTCAGCATCGACGACAACACCCAGAGGCATCTCACACCTCCCCGGCAAGAGGATTTCCGTTACATAACCATTGGAATTTGGTTTAGAATCAATCCCGCAGAATTGTTTTTGAAACCTTTCGATCGCTATCCTCTTTGATTCCTCAACTTGGTTGCTTATCGATGTCGACGGCTCTTCCGTTGGTTTATCGTTGGTCACTATAAATAAAGAAACAGCGATAAGCCCTATGATTCCAATCGTCATATATAAGGCAATTTTATTATTAAATACAGACTTTCCAAAACCCTTCTTTTCGGTCAATTTCCACGAGCAAGCTCAGTTGTTTTCTTCTCTAATATAAAATACCCATTTTGGAATGGGAAATTCCAAGTCCCCCGGTGAAGTAAAAAAGAGGCTCTTATGACAGTAATCGCCAATCATCTAATAAGGAATTGATCATCTAGGATAATCCATAATAAATCCAGATCACAAATATCAAAATGGTTGGCCAATTGTTCGGGTTAGGGTATCATTATTGGAAGGAGGTCGCTGAAGTGCTTCGTTCAATCATTCCTATTTATGATAAGGTGAACATGGCCATCTCGTTGGGAAAGGCTGATAAATATCGGCGAAAAGGAATCAACGGGAACATTTACTCGGGAGATAGAGTGCTCGATGCTGGATCCGGTTTCGGAAATATGTCAAAAATTGCCAGAAATACAACAGATCAGAGCTTGGACGTTGTTCTATATGACCCACTTTCGAGGATGCTTTCAAGCACCAGGAATTTTTTACCGGGATCATTTCATATATCGTTGGCATCAGGAGTTTTCGAATTTATGCCCTTCAGAGGACAGGTATTTGACGCAGTTTTGTGTGGTTACTCGTTGCGTGACTCAATAGAACTAGATTCTGCAATTGCTGAGATGCATCGTATACTTAAAAAAAAGGGATTACTTGTTATAGTTGACCTCGGAAAACCCGATAACAGATTGGTAAGAGCGTTTGTATCTTTTTATCTGGAATATATCCTCACTATAATAGCATTTCTCGTAGCCGGTCGGCCCGGTTTGAAATTCAAGACACTTCACGGCACCTTTAAGAAATGGCCTCGAAATTCTGAACTTTACTCGCTGCTTTGCAGACATTTTTCAAGGGTAAAGTTCGAGACGGGTTTGATGGGAGCTGCAATAATCGTCCTTGCATATAAATAGGGAAATGCGTAACGAATCACTATAGCGTCGTATCCTTTGGGGAATACTCTGCGGGTATAATCCAAGCTGTGCTACAAAGTTAATACTTATTCCGCTCTTCCGAGGTATCCAACAACACGACATGGCATTTAACTTGTGCCTCCTAGTTTTCGGGTCATTGAGGACGCACCTCAGAGCGTATCTAAGGGATATAAAACCAGCATTAGGCACAAAAAACATTATTTTCATCCCCATGAGACATGAATAAATCACGCAAAGTTAATTAGAAGGCAAATAAACTTTTTGATGTTCTTATGACTACGGATTTGGTTGCAGAAGTATACGAAGATGCTAGAAAAAATAATCAGAGTGTGATAACAGAAGAATCTGCGAAGGCAATTCTGAAGAATTATGGAATCAAAGTACCACCATCTGCTCTGGTTTCAACTACCCAGGATGCAGCGGATAAAGCCAAACAGCTAGGTTTTCCCTTAGTCGCTAAGATCGTCTCTCCCGAGATTTTGCACAAAACCGACGTAAAGGGGGTCCGGGTTGGACTTAAATCAGAGCAGGAAGTTCGCGATGCTTTTGATGATATGTATGGTAGACTCTCGACCAAATATCATGTTAAGGGAGTTATTCTGGAAAGGATGGTCGACCCGGGGCTAGAGGTCATTGTCGGACTGCAGAACGATCCCCAATTCGGGCCAGTGATAATGTTTGGACTAGGGGGGATAAATACTGAA
>JALZES010000086.1 GCA_030861915.1 Thermoproteota archaeon | reverse complement strand
CAACTGGGAGATATAGTTTCAGTAGAGCTTCCTAGAGTAGGGTCGGCGTTCAAACAAATGCAACCAATGGCTATTATTGATTCTGTGAAGGCTTCTTCTGACATATATTCAGCCATCACAGGGGAAGTGATAGAGGTTAATGAAGAGCTTTTAGAGCATCCCGAATTAGTCAATCAGTCTCCTCAAGATTTGGGATGGATTGTAAAAATAAAACCCTCTGATTTACAAGAATTTGAGCTATTAATGTCAAAAGACGAATATAACTCGTTTGTTGGCGAAGCTGAAGGCAGCAAAAAAAGTCTATAGAGAAAAAAGGATACCTCAGACGGGTAAAGAAGAAATAAAAGAACAAGAAGAAGAAAACAGGGAACAATGAGAGCACCGTTACGACGACAACTAGATTGATGGATAGATAGATAAATAGATAGATGGATGGATGGATCGATAAACACTGATCACATTGGATTACATTCCCACAACGGACAAAGATAAACAAGAAATGCTCAATCAGATAGGCGTAAAATCAATAGATGATTTAACCCTCGGCTTAAGGCCTGCCTTCAAGGGCAAAATCAACCTATCAAGGCCTATGAGTGAACTTGAATTGGTCAGCCATATGACCAGCTTGTCTCAAAAAAACAAGCCTATGAAATACTTTATCGGCGCTGGGTCTTACAATCATTATATCCCAGCGGCTCTGAACCATTTGATGCTGCGTGGAGAGTTTCTCACAGGATACACACCATACCAGCCAGAAATGAGCCAGGGAACCCTTCAGGCAATGTATGAATTTCAATCATATATTTGTCTTTTAACAGGCATGGATATTGCAAACGGTTCTCTTTATGACGGCTCTTCTGCGCTATCAGAAGCAGTGCTGCTTTCATGCTCGTATAAGGGTAGAAATTCTATATTTATAAAGGAAGGACTGAACCCGGAATACTTCAAGGTTCTGAAAACATATTGTGAAGGAGCTGATTTGAAAATTGCAAATGAGATAACTGAGGATATTGCATGCGTGATAGCGCAAAATCCCGATTTCTATGGAAATATGGAGAATCTACAACACCTGGCAGAACAAGCACACAAGGCCGGAGCTTTATTTATCGTTTGTGTCATTGAGCCTACGTCACTAGCACTTTTGGAGGCACCAGGAAATTACGGTGCAGATGCAGTTGTTGGCGAAGGCCAGTCCTTTGGTATCCCCGTGAACTTTGGAGGGCCCTATCTGGGTTTTATCGCGGTCAAGAACTTCTTATTAAAAAAATTACCGGGCCGAATTTGTGGTATGACCACTGATTCAAAGGGCAATAGAGGCTTTGTGCTTACATTTCAAGCACGTGAACAACATATCAGAAGAGAGAGGGCAACAAGTAACATTACTACAAATGTAGCACTGATGGCCATCGCTGCAACTATTTATTTGTCCCTTATGGGCAGTGACGGGCTCAAAATTGTGGCTAAACTATCATATTACAGAGCGCACTTGCTTCAAAACAAGTTAATGAGCGCTGGTCTCAAGCCCTTAAACGCACGACCGTTTTATAACGAATTTGTTATGCGGGCTCCTCCGGGCTCAGGTAAAAAAATTCTTTCAAACCTTCTACAAAATGGATTTCTTGGTGGCCTGGACCTTGGTGAAGACAAAATGCTGATTTGCTGCACTGAAATAAACCAGGTTGAAGACATTGTATCATTTGCATCCATTGTAAAGGAGACCATATCTATAAAATGAAATTAATATTTGAATACAAAGAAAATAGTTCAAAGCATATCTCATGTGATATAGAGATCAACGATAGAGACCTTTACAGCAATAATAACGGTAATAACAATTCCGAGAATGAAAAAGTGGAGGGAGAAAAAGATGCTCAAATTGAAATTCCAAAAGACCTTCTCAGAAGTGAGCTCCCTCTTCCAAACGTTAGCGAGCTAACCGTAGTCAGGCATTATACAAACATGTCTAGATCGAACTTTGGTATCGACTTGGGTTTTTATCCGTTGGGTTCATGCACCATGAAATACAATCCCAGAGTAAACGAAGATATTGCATCAATGAACGGTTTTAAGAATTTACATCCACTTTCACATGAAGGCTGCATTCAGGGCTCGTTGCAGCTGATGTGGGAGCTGGAGCAGGACTTGAAGGCATTAACGGGAATGGATGCCTTTTCTTTGCAACCAGCGGCCGGCGCTCAAGCTGAGCTATTGGGTGTCATGATAACCAAAGCGTACTTTAGACAAAAAAATCAAAAACAAAGGACGAAAATAATCATACCTGATTCAGCCCATGGAACTAATCCTGCTACAGCGAGTATGTGCAAATTTGAGACAATTACCATTCCATCTGATTCAAGGGGTAATATGGACATAAGCAAGTTCCAAGCCGCTCTCCAGCAGGATGTTGCCCTTGTAATGTTGACTAACCCAAACACGCTTGGCCTTTTTGAAGAAAAGGTTTTGGAGATAAGTGACCTTGCCCACAAAAACGGGACGATGATGTATTGTGATGGAGCAAATATGAATGCAATGTTAGGAATCACAAGACCTGCGGATCAGGGATTTGACTTTATTCATTTGAATTTGCACAAGACGTTCTCAACTCCTCATGGGGGTGGCGGACCTGGCTCAGGAGTGCTGGGGGTAAAGGAATTTCTGGAGGACTATTTACCCTTGCCGAGGGTAGTCAACAAGTCAGGCAAGTATGCTTTTGACTATACGCAACGAAAATCTATAGGAACAATGAGATACTGTTATGGGAACTTCGGCATGCTCGTCCGAGCCTATGCTTATATTAAGTCATGGGGGAACGGTATTAGAAGGATATCCGAAAACGCAATTCTCAATGCAAACTACCTGGAAAGATTGTTAAGGGACGACTTTAATGTCCCATTTGACCGTATTTGCGCTCATGAATTTGTAATATCTTCCCATGCCCTTGGAGACAGAAGCGCACTTGATATAGCAAAAAGGCTCTTGGATTATGGGTTTCATCCACCCACTATTTACTTTCCTTTAATTGTTAGAGAGGCACTAATGATAGAGCCTACAGAGACAGAGAGCAAGGAAACGTTAGACAATTTTGCATGGGCTATGAAAAAAATAGCACAGGAACTAAGAGAAAAACCTGATCTTGTTAGAGGATCGCCTCATACAAAACCTGTAGGCAGATTAGACGAAGTCTCTGCCGCAAGAAAACCCAATCTAAGGTGGCGACATGGAGCTTTTGCCGCTAAAAGCAAACAATGAAAGGTATCTCCCAGTAACCGGAGAGACACTGATTGCTAAAGAAAGCGTATAATACTTACAAGGCAGAGAAATTGATAAAAATACTTTTGGAATATGAGGAGGAACACCATCAAGAGAATGTCAGGACTATCAATTCCATAAGAATAACAGGAGACTTTTTTCTTTACCCCGAGGACAGTTTAGAGGACCTCGAACTGCAGCTTAAAGGCACAAGGCTAGATAAATTAAAGCTAAAGGAAAAGATAGATGCTTGCCTTAGCAACTCTGAAGCCTTTGGTTTCGATTCTGAATCTATGTCCGATGCAATAATGGGTTGTCTTAGTACCAAACGCTGCTAGCTGTCTGAGAAACAAATTCGCTTATCGGCAAATATATTCGGGCGGTCAATTTACAGAACTATAAACAGTACAAATCAGATGAACACTACTAAAAAAGGAATCAAAAATTCAAAAGAACCAAAAAATAAGAAATAAACAACAGGACTAAAAACATACAATAGGATTCTGGAATTGAGTCTCAAATTTAGTAAAATTCGACTCTTGGAGACAAGGCAAGGCTCAGGTCCTTGGAATATGGGCCTTGACCAGGCATTGATGTCTACAGTGGAAGATTTCATACCTGTTTTGAGACTCTATGGCTGGAAACCCTCCGCAGTATCCATAGGATACTTTCAGAGTTTAGAACAAGAAGTAGATGTCAAAAAGTGTAAAGAGCTTGGAATTGATGTAGTAAGAAGAATTACAGGAGGCGGAGCTGTGCTGCACGAACATGAGCTCACTTATTCATTTATTACAAAGGTTTATCCTGCAAACATTATAGAATCATATAGGTCAATATGTGAACCTATTGTAACGTGCTTATATGATCTTGGATTTGACGCAAAATTTTCTCCGCTTAACGACATCACAGTAGAAAATAAAAAAGTATCTGGAAATGCTCAAACTAGAAGAAATAACGTATTGCTTCAGCATGGAACAATACTTCTAGACGTAAATGTAGACAAGATGTTCTCTGTGCTAAAAGTTCCATCTGAAAAAGTTAAGGACAAAATTATACAAGATGTAAAGGAAAGAGTTATGGGACTTAAAGTGAGCTACGACGAGGTTGCCAACAAGCTTTGGCGATCATTTGGTCAGAAATTCCAAGCCGAAGTTTTCAAAGACGATGTAAAGTCTGACGAAAGTATTGAGGCTAAAATAATGCAGAAATACAAATACAGCACTTACGAATGGAACTACAAGAGATGAACTACTACTATTATCTTGAAAAGAAGAAAAGCTCAAGTTAAAGGCTTATTGCACGGTTCGCAATATTGTAGACAGTCGTATGTATGACGCTGTAATTATCGGTGGAGGACCCGGTGGATATACTTGCGCCATAAGAGCTGCTCAGCTGGGGGCCAAAGTCTGCCTGGTTGAGAAAAATGGCCTTGGGGGTACATGCACTCAGCGTGGCTGTATTCCTACAAAGTACTTGCATTCTTTGGGGGACATAATTAGAAGAACAAGTTCTGCGAGGAAAAATGGAATCAATGCAACAGTGCAAATAAATTATGACCTTGTGAAATCCAAAATGTTCGCTACAGTTTCAAGACTAGACTTAGGAATAAAAAAACTACTAGAGTCACATGGGGTGGAATTAGTGCAAGGTGAAGCACGCATACAATCAGCAAATAAAATAAATATCGATAACGGCACCTTTGTTGAAACAAGAAATTTGGTTATTGCCACAGGAAGCATTCCCGTATGTATGGCAGGTTACCAGTTCGGAGAACATATACTTTCAACTACATCTGTTCTCGAATTGGATCAGTTGCCTAAGTCGATCACTATTATAGGAGGAGGATACAGCGGGTGTGAATTTGCTTCTGTTCTAAATGCCCTTGGCTGCAAAGTTTGTTTGATAGAAGCTCAAGACCATCTCTTGCCGCTGCAGATAAGTGAAATCGGAAACATGGTTGAAAAGTTTATGACACTTGATGGTATAACTGTAATGACAAACTCTAGCGCAGAGAGAATAGTCGGTACAACGACTTTTGTTAATCAACAAAGGATTGAATCGGAAAAAATACTCCTCTGCACAGGCCGAAGGCCAAACATAAAAAGCTATGAACTAAATAAACTAGGCTTGAATTTTAACTCAAAGGGAATAAATGTTGATAGAAAAATGCGAACAAATATCCCATCTGTATATGCGATAGGGGACGTAACAGGTATGTACGAACTTGCTCATGTGGCCGCAAAACAAGGCGAAGTTGCCGCCGAGGATATCATGGGGGTAGCCAACAGCGGACTTGACTATAACGTAGTGCCTGTCTGCGTATTCACCTACCCCGAAGTTGCAATGGTTGGGGATTTGCATACACACGGGAAGTCTGGACAATATCCTCTTGTGGCTAGTGCGAAGGCAAATTGCCTAGGAGACACAAGGGGTACTATCAAAGTCTTTGAAAAGAAAGGAAAGTTAGTTGGAACCTATATCGTAGCGTCACACGCTGGCGAAATGATTGGAGAGGCTGCGCTGGCAATCAAGACGAAGCTTTCCACAAAGGAAATTTATGATACGATACATCCACATCCGACTTTACCAGAATCATTCCAAGAAGCTGTTAGAGATATTTATAATGAAGCTATTCATCTACCATCAAAAAAGGCCAAAGAATAGTGCTCAGTTAGACCAAATTGAAGTTGAGAGATAATTATGTGAGCGGTGAAGATAAAAACTTTCTATCATTCTAAGGATTTATTGACTGATCTGGCCCGTGCTATTCATTAGGTCATATAGCACAAAAAAGAAGGGAAGAATTCAGTTTGCTTTGCATTTCTCAACACATTCTGCCTGGTTTACAATCGCTTGGATTGAATATGTGATGTCTCTCAAACCAGTCGTGATGATGGCTTGGATGATGCGGATGTGTGTGAGTTACAGTATGCGTATGACCCTTGTGGACAAAGAAATGTGTATGCTCGTCTGTTGCTTCCCCATTAGGATCGCTTGTCACGGTCCCAAGGATATCGGATAGTTGCCCTATTATTGCTGTAAGCTGTGCAGTAGTTGCAGTAGTATTCCCACTTGCTATAGCTTCCCTGGCTTGGGTCAAATTTGACGCAAGTTGATCAACAGCCATAGCTTGGCTGCTATTGTTGCTGGCCTGCGCATATACTGTCGATAAAGACGACGGCCAAGCGCCTGAAAACGCACTGGTTGCAAACAATGTCGCTGCTACCATCATGGTAAATAGTGCTCTATTTCTGATCATGATAACCCTCTTCAATTGATGTTATACTTAAACAATTATTGTGATATTTCTGGATCTTGTTATAAATGTGAAAAATTTCTATCCCTAGGGTCATCTCTGCGATGTGCATATGGAAGTGAAAAGAGCAAGCTATACCACAAATTCTCAGCTGGTGAAGTTGCAGTTCTATCTGTTAGGTACTAAACGAACTGTTGTCTATGCCAATTTTATTTCTATCTGTCCATACCGCTTAACAACAATAATATAGAGACTTCTGCCGACTTAAGATAGGCCTATGAGCGACAGTTCGAATCTATCAAACCATCTTAATAGCTCCGCTCTTCCTTTGTCAACTGATCTGGGACGGAATCCCCAACGCATTAAAGACGAGGTTTACAATATGCTCTTGAAAATTCCTGTAGGGAAGGTTTCAACTTACGGCGATATCGCCAAAGCCTTAGGTCTGCCCCATGCCGCCCGACTAATAGGGCAAATTCTGCATGAGAATCCCAATCCTGTAGTTGTTCCATGCCACAGAGTTGTTCACTCGAATGGGAAAATAGGAGGGTATGCTTACGGTAGCGAAAAAAAAAGAAAATTGCTTGAAGAAGAAGGAATAAAATTCTGCGGCGCTTCTAATACTCATATGGAAGAATTCCAAAAATGTAGAGTTACCTGGCCCCTGTCATGACTCATGCCACAGGGCTGTTAATAGAAAGAGGCCCTAGAGTATTGTCATTACTAACCTCAGTTTGAAAACCTAGGTTGTGCCTGATGATTTTATTTTAGTAATAAAAAAATGAATGACTGACTGACTTTTTGAAGTTAGGATGCTTAGTGTGATCAGCGTCTTCCTCCTAATTTTCTATCTAGCCTTGGCTTGCTTTACGATATCTCTTAAGTGAGCAACTGACCTGACTTGGCCACCATTTACCTTCTTGTATATTGACCAATATGTCGGTCGATTGATATCATTTCTATCCTTCAATACCTTCAGATGATATCTCAGAGATCTTACTTTTGTGACGTACGCTGATTTCTTGCCCATTCTTGCTGTCTTTCTTCCTTTTTTTGATCCAGGACCTAGTCCGCTTTTCTTGCGGACAGATTGTTTTGCTTTTGCCCGTCCTCGAGATGTACCTTTTACCTTGACTGTCCAAATAGTTCCTTTCCTTACAAGCGAACGCAAGTCATCTCGTGTAATAGAATCTGCAATATCGTCGAGTTTGTCCGGTTCAAATCGGACTCTATTTGCACCGACACCCAACAACCTTGCGACAAGCTCTCGCTTCTTTTTGATATTAACGGGCATTATGATCATGTACTCCCTGATTTATGCTCACTCTTATTCTCAGCTGTTGCCCCCCCTTTTCTTCCTCCTAACCCTTCATCTTGCGTCTTGTCGTCCCCTTGAACTCCCTGGTCCTCTTTGTCATTATCTGGGGCCTTTAGTTTTTCGTTGTCCTCTTCTTGTTCTACTTCAAGTTCTTCTCCCTCCTTGGCCTCCTCCTCTTCTCCTTTATCTAATGGACCAAGTTTGGTTTCTGCCATTTCCTTGCTGGACACAGCCTTTCCTTCTTCCCTCTTTACGGGTGATTCACTTTTGATTTCAGATGCTTCTTCAGCCTCTCGCTCTTTGCCGGGATTCAACACCTTGATTCCCTTACCACGAGCTTCGGCGAGGATCAGAAGCCTCTTTCTTTGCCCAACTACGTGAGCTATCCTCGCGGCGTCCTTCGAAGGATCCAGACGTCCCAGATCTTTTATGTTAAAAACGAGATTATCAGTATAACCTGATGGATGAAGACCTCTAGCTTTTTTTGGGCCCCTATAACCTACCTTGACAAGTCTTGGTACGCCGGAAAATTGCTTTCTCATCTTATTATCTTTACCCTTAGGTTTCCTCCACGACTCGGCAAGCCGATCATATCTCCAGCTTTCCTGTCTAATGAATTTGGGTCTTCTATCAGCGACCTTTTTTCTGGCTTGGAGTAATTCCTTGTTAATCACCATCTACGGTACAAATAAGACGAGAAGAGATTAAATCAATAAATACCTTTCTGGGTGCTACTTAAGCTGGTCTTGCAATAACTCCTTACATAAATCAACTGATTACAACCTGTGTTTTCAACCTGATAGGGTTCCCAGTACCAAAGTATATTGCTATTTTTTCTTAACAATATTCTGACCACCAACTAACAAAATTCCTATCCGACAAGGTAGATGTAACTAACAATGACTGACAACCTCATGTAACAAAAAGGTTAATAGTTTATGATTGTGACTTAATAATTCATGAAGAAATACGAATTACCTGCAGTTCCGTACGGCTATGATGCACTAGAACCTCATATTGATGCGAGAACCATGGAGATACACCATACAAAGCATCATCAGACTTACACGGACAAATTCAACGCAGCGCTTGAAAAATGTCCACCTGAGATACAAGAAAAAGACGTCCTAGAAATATTATCAAACATTGACCAAGTTCCAGCCGATCAAAAAGGTGCAATCAACTTTAACGGCGGGGGATTTGATAACCATAGAATATTTTGGAACAACATGAAACCAAACGGAGGAGGAGAACCTGGTGGCTCGATTGCAGATGCAATAAACACATCCTTTGGAAGTTTTTCAGGCTTCAAGGAGAAATTCTCTTCTACTACCGCATTGATTCAAGGCAGCGGATGGGGATGGCTCGTTTATAGTCCATCTTCTAGGAAAGTAGAGTATAAATCAATGCCAAATCAAACAAGTCCAAGAACAGAAGGTCTGGTCCCGCTTTTAGGATGTGATGTATGGGAACATGCGTATTATCTTAAATACCAGAACAAAAGACCTGACTACATTTCTGCCTGGTGGAATGTTGTAAACTGGGATGACGCAACATCGCGTTTGGACAAGGTAAGGCAATAGGAAATAACCAGCGAGTCAATTTATTCCCCCTTTTTACTTATTCACTGTAATTTCATTTTAATTACGTAAAAAAACCAGGTCGGACACAGTTCTAATCTTCTCCTAGTTGACGCATCATCAATCATACGATCTTTGAAATTTCAATACCTTCTATTTATATGCTGCAAGCTGCCTTTTCCTGGGAGACCTGGCTTTAAAAGCATTCGGTTGTCTTCTATTCTTAGGGTCCGCCAGAGTAATCCTTTTTCAGATCAACCATATTGATAAATCCGTAATTCTCACGGGTGGTTCTACTGGTAGCCATATTATAATCATATATTTTTTTAGAATACTCCTTCAAAACAGGCATCATGTCGTCCAAAGACGGGCTTACGTAAAACCCTGGACAATCACCTGTAAGCTGAAAGGTGGCATGTACCACTGCTCTTCCTCTATTGTCAGCTTCAAGCCAAGAAGCAAAAGGATAAAGCCAACACACACCGGGTTTACTAGGATGGATTCCACAGTAACCTTTCTCATCTAAAAACCTGCACGAGATTGGAGTTCCATCGTCTTCTTCTTTTTCGCCTTCTTTTCTTTTTAGTGAAAGCATGCTGAGAGTGGTGATTATATTTCCAAATGCTTCTTGTTCTTGCCAGCTTGAAATGACTGTTTCATTTTTGACGAATTTGCTCTTTGATTCATAGCCTAGTTTTTTGGCAATTATGGTAATATCATCAACAGTTAAGGGCAATCTTCCCTGTCGGTCGCAGCAATTATGGCATTCTGGCCAGAGGCATTTCCACAACACATAGAGGCTATCTTTGGAAAGAGTAGGGATGTGAAATATGACTCCGTCAACATTTATTGCAGAATCCACAACATCTTCTCTTTTCCCTATATGTAAATCGTAAACTTGTTTCTCTATTTTCCACTTTTTAGATATCCTGTCAAGGGACTCTTTAACGGAGATAGTATTACCAAAATCCAATTATTACTGTTATCATTGTCATCTTTACACTTATAACTTATAAAGTCCGGTGTCTTAACCTAATCTTGTTTAGCAAAACAACCAACGAAGGGATATGTATGCATCTATGTCCACTATACACGAGTGAAGCTGTGAGTCTATGCGGATTGGACCATAATTGGCGGCTGAGGTTCGCTTTTTAGTCAGCTGAATTAATGTTATACCACGAATGCAGCAGGAAAGTCACTATCCCATTGCTGAAACGCAAGGTGGTTGAAGGGGTTTTAATATGATAAATGCTATTACGATTGTTAGCGAGGTCATTTCTCGTCAAAGAGTAACTGGAAAACAAAAATAATAATGACAACAACAGGAACAATAACAGCAGCAATGTCAACGACAACAACCTTCTCAAAGCGCAAGGGAAAACACGCTTCGTCGACACAAAACCGCAGGATGGTCTGGGAGGGTGTTGTCTGGCCTTTGATCCTGCAGGTTAATAGGTCGTATTTTACATTGGACGAATACCACACCAAGCGAGACGCATTTTGTTTGAACCATAATATCCCTCAGCCGAGAGTCGCAGGAGGCTTTGTATCTTTGCTAGTGAAAGGAATTCTTACACGAGAAAAAAAAATTTATTCAATTCATTACCGGCTTATTCCATACATGCGAAAGAAAGCAAACTTGGAGTATGGTCTTGTAATGAGAGAGATAAATTCGAAGCGGTAAAATCAAATATCAGTCTTTTGAGAGTTTCTTTTGTAGCCCGTGCGAGGTGCATGTATGTACTGGCCCGCCTAGGCATGTATGTTCGCTGTTTGACAAAATACTGC
>JALZES010000107.1 GCA_030861915.1 Thermoproteota archaeon | reverse complement strand
ATTCTATCCTCGATATCGAGGAAAGCAGAAGGCTCGTCTAGGGCATAAATATCGGCTTCTCGCAACAAGCAGGTGGCAACTGCTACTTTTTGTAATTCGCCTCCGCTAAGATTCTTAACGTTTTTTTCATATAATCGTTTGATCCCAAGAGGTATAATTATCTCTTGCTCGGCAAGTGAACCTTCGATCACATTCTGATATGCTGTCAAAAGGAGAGAAGTCACGTTAGAGTTAAAGTCGTTACTGAGATATTGAGGCTTAAAAGAAACAGTCGCTCCCACCTTAATGTGACCCTCGTCCGGTTTTTCTACACTGGCCAGCATTCTCATATAAGTGGTCTTTCCCAGAGCATTGGCACCGACAACTCCGATGATTTCTCCTCTCCTTATGTGACCAGCTGAAACACTAAGGGAAAAAGATTGGAAAGACTTTTTGAGTTCAGAATATTGTGCAATAGATTCATCCGGAATTAGCTCATCGCCGGAATTCTTAATGTCAAACCTATAGCTTTTTTCTCGAAATCTTACGTTCTCGGAGGGAAGAAAGCCCTCAAGAAAACTGTTGATCCCAAGCTTTGTCCCTTGCAGAGTAGAAACTATTCCATAAGCTCCGGGCTCACCGTATAGAATATGGATATAATCGGACAGATAATCTAGAAGACCTATGTCATGCTCTACAACCATCACACTACGGCCAGCCTTTGCAAGATCGCGGATAACTCTAGCAACTGCGAGTCTCTGATAGATATCATTATAAGACGAAGGCTCATCAAAGAAATAATACTCAGCGTCTTTTAAGGCCGCCACAGCGACAGCAAGTCGCTGTAATTCTCCTCCGCTGAGTTCATCAAGATTCCTATCCAGAGAATTACCCAAGCCTAGCTGCGAAATGACTCTCTCAGAATCCTTGCGCTCGTCATATTTCTCGAGAAGCTTTTTGGCCGTACCCTTGAACACTTTAGGGATCATAGATACCATTTGTGGTTTGATGGATGCACGAACGGTCCCATTCAACACCTTCTCGAAGTGAGATTTAAATTCGGTGCCTTGAAACCTTTTAACAATTTCTTCGGTGGTAAGCTCGTTATCATAACTGCCAAAGTTCGGCCTAAGATTTCCGGACAGAATATTAACTATTGTCGATTTGCCCATGCCATTCTTGCCTAGCAACCCCACTACAAAGCCTTTTTTTGGTGTGGGAAGTCGATATAATCTAAAGGTATTAACACCATACTGGTGCATTTTGTCAGATCCTAATTCTTTGGCAAGGTTTACAATCACAATGGCATCGAAGGGACATTTTTTTACACATATGCCGCAACCCGTACATAAGTCCTCAGAGATTACTGCTTTCCCGTCGCCCTCTCTCTGCACGATACACTCACCGCCGGTCTTGTTCACCGGGCAGTAAATTATGCATTCTAGGCCACATTTACGTGGCTGGCATAAATCTTCGTCAAGCACAGCAACTCTGTGAGTTTTTTCTGAACTCTGGACCAAATTTAGTTAGTTTCAACAGTAACAGGTTAAATAGCTTGTGTGCTAACCCGAGAAGCACAGGTATGGCCTCTTTTAACCGGGGGGCGAACGACATCCGTGCGCACCCAGTTCATTTATGACGACAAGATAAAAATTAAAATGGCCGTTCAGCAAAATACAACACAGCCGGTCATAGAAGCAGGGCGCGACCCGGACCCATTCCGAACCCGGAAGTCAAACCTGCTATCGCTGCTGTGTACTGACCTGCGTGAGCGGTTGGAAGACGGCAGTGCTGGCATCTTCTGGTAGTTCCATTGGACCAACCTATGAGCCATGTTTTCCCCGGGATTCTTCTATGAAGAACTTCGCTAACGTACGTATACCAAAACCTGTGGCCCCTTTTGGATTGTAGCTCTTTTCCCAGGTTCCTTCCTGGGTCCATGCTGTCCCAGCAATGTCAAGGTGGACCCAAGGAGTTACGTCTGCAAAGTTGGACAGGAAAGCTGCGGCCGTAATTGCTCCCGCTGGCCTTCCGCCTATATTTTTGATGTCGGCAAAGTGACTCTTAATTTGGTCGTGAAATTCGTCCCAAAGTGGTAGCTCCCAAATCTTTTCGCCTGTCTCTTCAGAAAAAATCTTCAGGCGGTTCTTGAGATTCTGATCCGTTCCAATCATTGCCGCAACATTTGCGCCTAATGCGATGATACTGGCTCCAGTCAGTGTAGCCAAATCAATTACCAATCTAGGATTGAATAATCTTATCCCATAGGCCATAGCATCGGCGAGAATAATCCTGCCCTCGGCATCCGTATTCAGAACTTCAACAGTCTTGTTATTGAACATCCTTATTATATCCCCAGGTCGGTAGGAGGTGCTCGACGGCATATTCTCTACGCAAGGAGCGATGCCTATTACCCTTATTGGTAACTTGAGTTCTGCAACCGCTCTCATGATGCCCACAACCGTACATCCTCCGCATTTGTCATATTTCATTTCATCCATCTTGTCATTTGGCTTCAATGAGATTCCGCCAGTGTCAAACGTCACTGCTTTACCTATTAGAAGATAAGGCTTTTCGTCAGCGGAAGAGCCGGCATATTCAAGGATAAGCATTTTTGGAGGATTATTGCTTCCCTTTCCCACTGAGAGTATCCCGTTCAAACCGATGGATTCCATCTGGTAGCGCTCGAGAATTGTTGTTCGGAGCCGATAGCGATCTGCCATCGCCGTACACTGGGCTATTAGTTGACCAGGCGAACAATCGTTGGGAGGAAGATTCCCTAGATCCCTCGCGAAGTTTACTGCGTCGCTGATCACTTTCACTCTCTCAATCTTTTTTTTAAGCTCTTCGATGTTTTCAGTGCTAACCAGAATACTTACCCTCTGAATATTGATATTTTCTGCCTCGGAAGCCCTGGTCTTGTACTTGTCAAATTTGTATAGCGACAAAAAAATTCCTTCAGCCATTGCTTCGATGTACTCATCCTCATCTCCCACGAGTGGGAAGATAGAAAAGTTCGGCTCGTTAATATCTCTCGACTTTAATGCAGACTTTCCAGCCGCTATTCGGGCTGTCTCTTTTGTAAGCTTATCAGGTCTACCTAGTCCCACCAAAAGTACCTTTCCAATTTTGGGATTACTAACAAATGGTAACAATAAGCTTGTCCCAATTTTTCCTGTGAACGCTTTTCCAGTAAGTATTTCCTTAAGATTGTCTTCAATTTCAGAACCTATGTGCCTGGAATATTTTTCGTATTCCTTATTTTCAGAGATCCCTATGACCAAAAGAGGTGCAGGGTTTTCCCCAATCTTCGGCTTTTCAATGACAATTTCAACCATGCGAGTCATAGGAGATACCAGTTATTTTACATTCTGAGAGAAACGTCATGTCTTTTTCTTATCTATTCGCAACTCAATATTAGGAGCGCAATTTACCAAAAGATATATCTTTTTAAGTTGGGTGGTATGCAATTTCTGTTGTAATGATTTGTGTCATGCATGAATGTCATTACTTTGGTGCACCTTCTTAATATGAGTCTCAGGATGCGCTATTTGGATCTGAAGACCAAAATCAGGGATATACGAATGCTTGCCATTCTGGGAATCGCAGAGGCTGGCTC
>JALZES010000052.1 GCA_030861915.1 Thermoproteota archaeon | reverse complement strand
GTCTATCAATGATAGGGAAGGCAAGGTATACGGGCTATTTTGTATAGTTACTGGTCCTAACCAATAGTCATTTTCTATTAAGCCCAAACTATGTAGAAAGTTAAAGAACCGATAGTTATTAAAGTGGATAAACAGTGAAATAATAAGACACAATCAATTTGTTTAGTTCAGCACAATCGACGAACAGCAAGTATAGAACATAAACTTGCTTCTAAATCGTCATATATCCAGCTTATGTTATCTGACTATTAAAACAGAATGCTTGGCCTGGTGTAAAACTTTCTGAGATACACTTCCCAATACCATCTCCTTGAATCTTCCAGACCCCCTGTGACCCATTATAATCATATCAATTGATTCCTTCTCGCTGTACTGGGTTATCTTTGATGCTGCGTCTCCTTCGATAAGAGCCGTCTTGACTTCTACACCTTCATTGTTGCCTATATCTTCGCATTTTTCCAAGATCTGTTCTGATTGTTTTCTATAGTTCCTGAGCAAATTTTCTAACTCTTTTTGTGGATGGATATAAACAGTTGGAGCCTTTTCGATAACGTGCAGGGCCATTATTTTAGCCTCTATTTTTTTCGAAAGAAAGATAGCTGCTTTTAGAGCCCGAAATGAATTTTCAGAGCCGTCCACAGGAACCAGAAGTTTTGAAAACATTATCTCTGCTCTGTGGCATCATATCTTATATACTTACATTGATCCTTGCAGAATTGCATCCTGACCAGATGTGTTTAATCCTGTCCAACTTCTCGGTCCTCTTGCATAAGGAAATATCAAATAACATACGTACAGACGTGTTGCAACACATTTCTGTCACGGAGCCTAGCCCTAAGATTATACCTCGTTTTCACGCCAGATAGGCTACCAATGCATTTTTCAATAGACTCTATATAAAACTCATTAAAGTAACTTCTTTACGCTCTTTTTTGTCTTCTTATTATGATTCTATATAAAACATAGAGGTACGAAGCAGAATCCTAGGATCATTGTTATCATAAATTCTTATATAGTGTATTGCGTTACCTTCTATCGCAATGAATACAAAAATCATACTAGCAGCAGTTGCAATTGTTGCAGCGTTTGGCATCGCAGCAGTTGTTGGCCCAGTCTCTATTGCTACTCCAGTAGTAGCCCAGAACATGACGGGCGACAACATGACAGCAGGCGCCGGCAACATGACAGGCATGGGCGGCGACAACATGACAGGCATGTCACCACCACCAACACCATAATCGGGCACTCCCAGAACTTCATAAAATCCTAAAGGTAAACGCGCCTTTTAGGTAATGATCCAATCTGAGATTCCAAACTTTTTTCTCTTTATTGCTATGAATCTTATTATCAAGAATCAATTATGATGAAATCCGTGGAAAGAAGTAAACAAAGTGAGAGTAGTGAAATAGATGGGGCACAGCATTCCATTGCGCCTAAGAGCTTGGGAATCGTATTTACATGAATAAGATATGGTTTCCGCATGTCCTCAGAGACAAACAAACGGCGAGGAAAGACGGAGAGATCATTCAATTTAAGGAAAGCCTTAAAGATGGATAGACCAACTTGAATCCTAAGGATTTGTCATCTACAGCCAAGCAGGATACACAGGAGGACAGACTGGCTCAGGTAATTAACAATTGGTCAGAATTGCTCAAACTACCTACTATAGGACCATTCCATGCTCTTTCGCAGGAAGTTGACCCCTACCTACAGGGAATACTAGATATAAGTCGGACTTTAATGAAGCTGCAGGTTGATCTCAATGAATATTGGTCCCATATGAAAAATGCTTATTCTCATGCCTTAAACGAAACAATAGACAAAGCACCCAAACACTACAATACCAAAGAGGATTTCGAGAATTATAGAAGGGTTGTAATTGAAGCATTTGAAGATGCCTTCACGGCTTTATTTACTTCAGAGGAGTTTCCCAAGGTCTACAGCAAAGTATCAAACGATCAGATGGATTTACTTAAGTATGTTCAAAAGCTAATTGAAAACAGTTTTCAAACCTTAAATCTCCCTACTAGGAGCGAAATAAATGAATTAGCAAAAGATATTCATTCTCTGAAAAGAGATATTCGTGATATCAAAAAGAGATCAGAATAAAATTCAAACAATAAACACAGTCGTCGTAAAGTAGGCTAAGCGTCTGACCATAGGATACACTCTTTATCGTCATATCTGACGGCAGTTGACCATGAGGCGGCGGTGGTCGTCTTGCTATTACTCGTATACAAATAAGAATAGAGCAGAATCTATGAAAATGAGTTACTGCGTGCCATCTATATTGATTATATGTGCATTCTCCGTAGATTGAATGTTGTATTTACAGCCAACAATCTGACTTGCAATATGTAGATTTGTTTTCAGGTGCTCTGTCACTCTTCCTACTCTGTATCGGGACTTCCCCTCCATCAAGCTTAACGGTATCACTAGCATGTCTGCAAGGAAGTAGTCAACAGGTACTTTGGCCCTGTAGGTTTCCAAGAATCTTTCTGCTGCTTCTGATCCTACTTCTTCTGCTGGTTTACCACGCATTCCTATTGAATCTCCTCCGACGAAAGGGCCAAAGTCCGACTTTGTATATACTAAAACAGAGGAACCAGGAGATAATGACCTTTCAAAAGAAAATGAATAATTGCTGCAATGAACTCCATTTTTTTCTAATCTTAAGAGGGCTGACGAAATCTGGCGTTCCCCGACATGTTTAGGAAGTTGGGAACATACGCTTGCAATCCTAGGTTCTATCTGTCTGGTAGTCAGAAGTTCAATCGAATTTGGTAATTTGCACGCGTCGATTTCCGCAAATACAATTCCTCCTCCTTTAGGATAGTATCCTCTTCTCAATATCTGTATCCGAAATTTTATTCCAATAGTCTGATAGGCCTCGCTCACAATATAACGCAAATAGTCCGCCGTAGGACTCATGTTCGTATCCGTCCCCCCCATAATTTGGACACTGAGATTTTTTCCAGAAAGTGAGACTGCAGGAATCAGGGTTAAAAGTATCATTGTTATGCTTCCTGCACTCTGCACATCAATCTTCATAGATCCTCCTTCAAATGCATCCGGGCTTGGAATGAAGCGTATCCATTCTGCTCCGATCCGCAGGTTGTCTACTGTTGCATGAAATATGTCCGCCGTTGCTTTGACGGCAGTCAAGTGCTGTCTGCGGAGTCCAGGAACTCTGCGTCTAGCCCTAATATTGGTAATCTCAACTGGTTTTCTCGTTATTGCTGAAAGAGAAACTGCCGTACGTACGATTTGACCTCCCCCTTCACCATATGAACCATCAACCCTAAACAAGGATATTTCCTATCTGCCTCTTTTACCCCTACGCAGCTAGGACAACGCGAATAACAGACTTATATAATAATCCTTGAGGAGTCACGTCATAGTAGCAGGAGGTCTACAAACAACAGGAATTTTAATAGCTGGTAAAACTGTCCACAATCTGACTTAAATATATCTTCGAAGTAGCAAATATTTTAGCAGCTTTGATCTCTTGTACGATACAATTGTACACGTTATATACGTTGGACAGAAACCACCGCCTTCAAAGAATTTTACTTTTAAATTACTGTAAGAGTTTCTCATTGTACATTGCGTAGAGGATTATTTATCGGAAGATTCCAACCTTTACATCTCGGTCATCTTGCCACAATTAAGTTTGCTTTGAAGTCAGTAGAACAACTTACTATTGTGGTTGGTAGCGCGGATAAAAGTCATGAAATGAGAAATCCATTTACCGCGGGTGAGCGCATTGAAATGATTAAAGACTCTTTGGACAATGACAATGAAATCAACATAAAGAACATACTTATAATTCCAGTCCCGGACATAGGAGTTCATGCTCTTTGGACTAGGCAGATAGAGCTTCTGATACCCAGATTTGAAATTGTCTTTTCAAACGATCCCCTTACGAATATTCTATTTAGAGAAAGAGGGATAAAACTGATCGAACCTCGTTTATATAAAAGAGAGCTATTGTCATCGACAGAAATTAGGTCAAGGATCGTCAAAGGGAATAACTGGAAAAAACTTGTTACCCCAGAAACCTTAGGGGTCATACAAGATGTGGACGGCATAAGAAGAATCAAGACGATATCCGTAGGGAAGGCAGATGCATCTCATGTCTTGTCTTAATTTCCGGCTATTGAGATCGACTGAGAGATATCAATTACCTAAATTTTGACACACGCTATTTGCATTATCTCATTTTACTGTCGATATACACTGTTTACCGATACTTTTCTAGCCACTGATAATTCCTAGGGTTCTTTATTGGTATCGAGTTATGTGCAGAGGAGGTGAAGATAAATAAGAAAAATTTTTTTATGAGTACAGGTTCTATATTATTTATTGATATTTGCTAGGAAAAATAGCAGTGCAAAACCTAGAGAAGTGACCGAAATCCCTTCTATTTTCGATCTTGAAAAGAAACCATGGTTTATGGATTTACTCCTGCTGTCTAATGATGAACTGATTCGTATTTATAGCACTATTACAGATGACTATGATTTCGCGAAAAATGCGTGGTATATACCACTAGGAGATGATAAGAGATGCCCTATTATGATAGCCAAGGGCCACAAGACACCCTACACGTTGAAGGAAATGGCCGAATTTCAAGACGTGGCCAAAACTCTCGAAGAGCAATACCGCCGGTTCATAGATGCATGGGATTTCGGATATATCACCAAGACTGATATTAAAGAAGCCATCCTTGCCTTATTCCAATTAAGAACTATAGAAATAGCTGAATAGATAGGCTCGAATGACCGCGGACCTCTTTTTGCGGTTGAGACCCGTAGATTTCAATATCTTGCTTGAGAGACCTCAGCGCATTTTCAAAATTTAGGATGCGGCTCCCTGACTCCTTAGACGGCACTTGCTAGAATAAAATACATAACTAAACTCGCTTAACATTTCTCATTGTTTCTGTTGTTGCTAACTGCTTCTTTGTTCAAGTATAACACATATACACATCAAAAATATAGTTATAATAGGAGCGATATTACTGTCACGGAGCATAGATGATTTAAGGGGCTATAGCAAACACGCGCTAGAATTACTCACCCGCACAGCTCTGTCAATAGGAGATATGGTTATAGTAAGTACTCACCACGGTGAGATGACGGGAATATTGATGCCCAGATATGAGTCTGCTGACAAGAACCACATTGTTATCAAGTTGAACAGCGGGTATAATATCGGGATTGAAATATCCAAGGTCAAATCTATCTCCAAAGCAGTCAAGATTCACA
>JALZES010000027.1 GCA_030861915.1 Thermoproteota archaeon | reverse complement strand
ACCTTATGGCAGAAACGGCAAACGATGGGACGGGGACTGTCCCGAATGTGAGATTAACGCTGTAACTACGGCGAACGATTGGTAGTTGGGAGAAAACATCAATGCTAACACTGATCCAGGTTATCCAAGAGATGACAGTATTGCATGTTAAAGGAAACTTGGAGAGGAGATTTACTGGTAGATAATATCGGAGAAAATGTGGGATAAAGGACTGTATCCAAAATAAAAATATAATTATCTCACAAAATATACAGAAAGACATGAGACTCCCGTTTAAAGGTGATGATTACTTCGCTAAAGAAGTAAATTCCGCCTTCATGCGCATAAAAGATGCATATATCAATGGGGCAAAACTTTGCCTTCAGACTGCAGAGGTCCCGGTTATGCTGGGGGACGGGAGTATCTCTCGATCTTCTACCTTCGAGCTACCCAAAATTATTGCATTTTATGATAGAGCAATTGGATCTCTTGGCGGGTGGGTGAGCAGCGGAATATCAAGATCAAATACTGAAGATCTTCGTCGCATATACTTTCAAATCGGGCAATGCGTTGAAAAGTACCAGCTTTACGGATATTTTGGAATACAATTTCATGCCCTTCCTTATTATAGGGTGGATAAACGGGTTATCGAGATCCAAAAGGAACTATCTCAAATCGCTGAGGGTGCCGCAGACATCTTTTCATCGTTAGCAAACAGAGGTAATTCTATGGTGCAAGAGGAACTACAGAAAATAGGCTATAGCGAATTAGAATTTGAAGAGTTGTTTACGAAACTATTTGAAGATCGGGAATTGGTACACGGATTGGAGGGAAAGGCCCAAGATTTGGAAGAAGAGTTCCCCGAATTTGAACAAATGCGTATAAAGAAAAATCAACTATATGGTGAATTAAACGATCTCTTAGTAGAATTATACCAGATATCTCCGGTACTAATCGATCATAATGGATTGATGCAAGGAGAAGTTGGAGTGGTGACATACTTTGATATAGAAACTATTAGAAATCAGAAAGCGACAATAAGGGACCCTTACGTTAATACTGAAAGGGTGACAAAGGATATGACCAGCTGTGTGGTGAATCAGCTCGATGAAGTGGCGAATGTACTAAAAAAAATATCTGTATAATTTACTAAGCCTGGCACTGCTAGCATATCCAAATAGTTCTTCGATGCTATTCTTTATCAATTTAAGGCGAATCTTTTGGAATTTGATGGTCCAGCCTTGTGCTAATTACTCTTATCAATAGGCTCGTTATTCTGATCCACGGAGGGAAGTGAAAAGTCAGGACTGATGGATCCAAAATAATCTATAAATAATTGTTAGATGGTGATAGTTTATTTGCAGGATCTTTACTTGGTAATAATTTATGTAGCAGTGGTCGGACCTTCCTTATTACTGGTAGGGGAAACAAAGAGCCGAATTCTGAGCCTCAAGAAAGGTAGTAGAGCTCTTGCTTATTTACCACTGACAGTGCTGCCGTTGTTGGCATTTGCGATTTTTGCCGTCAATTTTCTATCTAGTGTACCCATTTTAAATGCCTCATGGCTGGGCTATAATATAGCTATTGGCCCCTTCGGCAACCAAGGACTGTTCGGTATCTTACCGTTCTTGCCACTATTTTTCTATACGTTACTTCACGTCAACTATTTTGAGGAACTTTACTTTAGAAAAGATGTGAAACGTGTAGTTATCTGGGCTCTTCTCCATATCGCCATGGGAGTTGCTATATATGTAGCCTTAGCATTGATGCCTTTAGGTTTATTTTATAAGCATATACGAAATAAATATGATGTCAATCATGCCTACACTCTTCACTTCGCCACAAACATATTTCTCCTAATGGTATCTGTTGGCTCCTATATGTATTTAGAATGAAAAATTTGTTGATGAGCGTGGCCGCGGAAAGAGAACTACTTTCGTGTACGCCCAACACTCGACAAGATATCAAGTACTAAGCATTGGGATCGCGGGGGGTGTAACAACATAGATACTCGTAAAGGAATCCCTATTTATTAAGTAGATAGGAGTGGTTCATGAAATATCACTGCTTTGCTATTACTATTGCTATCAAGACTAAAAAATTTTCCAAATGAATAAAGGTTAATCCTACATGGTCCCAGGTCGTAGGCGCTGTCGGACTGTACCCATGATATCTCGGGCCGCCATTGTTTGACGATAATCTGGCCGATCTCTATAGTTAATCCTTCGTGGCTTGCCTATTTCCTTAGATATCCATACTAGCGTGGAAAGCGTATACACTGGAATAAGGTCACCAACAAACGGAATGAACTCTACCATGTTAATTGCGGTCGACAATTTACTTCTAGTTATGGAGTATAGCATACTAGTGACTACGGAGTCGAATATGTCACCAACTATCGGAGTACTAAAAAGCGGCGCAGCAAAGTAATCCAGAGCGTCAGCCACGATAGAGAGCCCTAAAGCAGTGACAGCTCGCGTTCCAAACGATGCATTCGTTTTTACGATTTGCATACTAATTATAAGCTAATATATAATATATAGATATCACTAGCGATTTCCTAAAATATAAGCATCAATATAAAATAACCATCGAATGATTCGAAAGACCCGGTTTCCCAGAAGGAGCCATTGCATGAACGCGTCACATTCCGAAATCGTTGGTACAGTTGAATGACTCTATTTCATTCGAATCCCAAACCGCGTTCCATTTTCCATGCCATTCTCACCCTAGACACCATATTAGCAGATTTCCATTTGTTATGATACATACTCAAACTAAAATTATATTTATGGCATAATAGCATGCATCACTAGGTCGCAATGGGTTCTGAAGGCGTACAAAACTCGAATATGACTTATCCTCTGCCAACTATAGAGGATATATTCAAGGCAAGAAATTTGTTAAAAGGAACTCCCATTAGAAAGACGCCTTTGCAGGCATCAGATACATTTTCCAAACTAACTGGAACCAATCTCTTCTTAAAAATCGAGTCTTTGCAAAGAACAGGTTCTTTCAAAGTACGCGGGGCATTTGTAAAATTAAATATGTTATCAGAAGAACAATGCAAATATGGGGTTATCGCTGCGTCAGCTGGTAATCATGCACAGGGCGTCGCGTATGCTGCATCAAAAAAAAATATTTCATGTACGATTGTTATGCCATATAACGCCTCACCTGCCAAAGTCTCAGCTACAAAGTCATATGGAGCAAAAGTTGTTTTGAGAGGAGCAGATTATGATGAGTCTTGGATTGCCACACAAGAGATCGCAAAGGCAGAGGGCCGAACAATTGTACACGCATTTGACGACACGCAAATAATATCCGGCCAGGGAACTATCGGATTGGAACTATTAGAGGATTTACCTAATGTGGATGAGGTATATTTGCCCATCGGAGGTGGAGGCCTAGCAGCTGGTATAGCGATCGCAATTAAATCAAAAAGACCAAATGTGAAAATTATTGGCATTGAATCTAAAGCTTTTCCAGCTATGAAAGAATCTTTGGGTAAAGGGTATTTGACAACAACAAAATCTGGTTATACTATTGCTGACGGTATATCAGTGAAGGCTCCTGGCAAGCTAACCTTTGAAATTGCTTCAAGGTACTTGGACGATGTCGTACTGGTCGATGATTCTTCAATTGTGAAGACAATGTTCTTGCTCATGGAAAGAGCAAAGTTAGTCGTGGAGCCTGCAGGCGCAGCAAGTCTTGCATATTTGTTATCAAATGGTCATGGCAGGAAAGACAAAAGAATTGTATCGATATTAACGGGCGGTAACATTGATATGTACTTGCTAGGGCAAGTAGTGGCGAAAGGTCTTATGCATATGGGTAGAATGCTCAAAATCTTTGTCCAGTTACCCGACAAACCTGGAGCCTTAAAAACAGTGGTAGAAGGCATCGCAGATCTAAGCGTCAATATCGTAGAAGTAGTTCATGATAGGCTAAGCTCTAACATCGCCGCTGGAACTGCCGGCGTATATCTGAGTCTTGAAATGGAAAACGAAAAACACGCACAACTCCTAGTAGAATTTCTTAAGAGAAAAGAGCTAGAATTCAAGGTGGTAAGTTAGAATGTCTCATCCTCTTTCGACTCCCAAAATTTTCGCGGGAAGCTTAATTCAGTTGCAGCTGCGGACGGATGGAATCTGGATGGGTACGTGAGCAATTGACATCCTTCAGACGGTATTATGGTTAGGTTTTCTAATTTGTTACCATTTTCAACGTGAATATTTGAACTATAAAGAGGGCTGTGTATCCTTCATTGCATGCTCTAGATGATGTGTAATTTTTGAGCGCATTTTTTGTGGTAGTAGTGCCTGCTCATATGACCATGACTAACTATAACATCATCCTCTTCAATTTTAATACGACAGAAGTAACATAACCCATTTTGCCTGGTATTAATTATAGAGACCATGCGGCGAGTTCTATCTCCGTTTGCAATAACAAATGAACGCGCCATGAAGTCGTATACAATGTTTCATATTTTATCCCTTTGAATATTTTCATCTAAGATTTCTTATAATGAAATATATTATCTCTATAACCCTATTGAAATCAAATCCGGGTTTTATGCTCGAGGGTTATTGTATAAGTTATTGTAAAGATCTTCCTTTCCAAAGAGAGAAGACTTCCGAGATTATGGTTCTAACGCGGTTTACAATCCCGTCAAATTATGCATCAGCTGAAGATCAGTTTTGAATGGCTCTAACTCGTTGGGAACTGAAATACGAATGGGGTCTTTTAGCGAAAGTGGTTTTCCTGTCTTTTCTAGGGTCATTTCTTTTTTTTTGTTCCACACTTCTGAGTTGAACTCTGTAATTGGTCCTGTATATTTGCATAGCTCTCGGTAATCCTCTCCCAGCATGAGTTCTGGTAAGTGCTTTGTATGAATACTTTTAGTTGAATAAATCTTTGTCCACAATTCTTCTGTGATAAAAGGACAAATAGGTGCTAGCAATAACAAAATCGTAGATAGACATTGGTGGAGGGTGAAAGTCGCTGATTTGTGTCCATCGCTTTCCTCTTTCTCGTACGCACGAGCTTTGACCATCTCTATGTAGTGCGCAGCAAATAAATTTCTAGTAAACTCTCTAATTGCATTCGATGGCACAAAAAAATTGAAATTGCTATAACCAGCTTTACATTGTTCTATTAGTCTTGATAGTTCTGAAATAATCCACCGGTCAGTAACAAAAAGCTGTGCTGGAGCTCCTGCTAGTTCATCAAAGGAAGAAATGAACCTACCAATATTCCACAGTTTTGACAAGAAGTTTTTCGAACCAACTATTCTCTGCTCCGAGCAACGAAAATCATAACCCAAATTACCCTCACTTGCTGACCAGAATCTGAAAGCATCTGCACCATATTGATGAATGATCGGAAATGGATCAATAACATTACCTTTACTTTTACTCATCTTTTCACCCTTTTCATCCACGCCATATCCCATAATCCATGCGCTTGACCAAGGCATCTTATCAGTTAGTTGCAAGCATCTTAACATGCTATAATGGAGCCATGTTCTTATGATATCTTTGGCTTGAGGCCGAACAGTGGTTGGATACGTGTAGTCGTGTAATTTCTGATCTCTTTTGTATTTTGTGATGAAAAGTGGGGTAATACTGGAATCCATCCAAGTATCAAATATTCTGTCTTCCCCAGTAAAGTCGGTACAATTACACGCTATGCATTTTTCAAATGGGGGTTTCTCCTTCCAGGGTCTGTAGTATTTGTTTGTTACGATGGAGTCAGGAATGTTTGGGGTTCTGCAGTTATTGCAATACCAAATAGGGATTTCGGTACCGTAAAAGCGCCGTCTAGATATGGGCCAATCAATAGATATGGAGTTTAGCCAATTGATTAAAATTTGTTTATGTATAGGAGGATAAAATTTTATTTGTTCTACCATGCCTTTCAATTTTGGAATGTACTCAAGTTGCTTTAAATAATAGTCTTCCAGGGGTATGATCTCAATTGGAGTTTTACTCCGTTCGCATAACGGGGTTCTGTGCAAAATATCTTCCTCTTTTTCTAGGAGTCCAGCACTATTCAAATCCTTGATTATTTTTGCCCTTGCCTCTTTCAGGGGTAAATTAGAGTATGGACCTGCTGCAGCAGTAGTTATTCCACTGGGAGTGATTGCAACAATTTCATCCAAGCCTAATTCTCGAAACACTTGAACATCGTTTTGGTCTCCGTAGCTGCATACCATCACTGCACCCGAACCAAACTCTGGTTTTGCTGAATGGTGTGGCAGAACTTTAACTTCTCTCTTAAAGATAGGGATCTCAATATATTTTCCATGATATTTCATGTAACGCTCATCCCGGGGATTCACAATTACACATTGACACGCAAACAATAACTCTGGCCGGGTAGATGCTATAACAATTTTGTCAGATGTTTCTCCGACCTTAAAATACATAAAAACAAGCTTTGCGGGCAAGTCTTCATAGATAATTTCTGCATCAGCGATAGTTGTTCCACAATCAGCACAAAAGTTGTTTGGTCTTGTTGCAAGATATACAAGACGGCGTTTCCATAAATCAATAAAGGTATTCTGTGTTAATGACCTAAATTCATTAGAATCTGTGCGGTAGTGTTGACTAAAGTTGCAACTCAATCCCATATCTTTCATAATCCGAATCATTTCAGCCTCTAGATCATCAAGCGCAACTTTGCAAAGATCAAGAAACTTTTCTCTATTCATCTTTCGCATTCGGATTTTGTATTTCTTCTCTGTGTAGATTTCGACCGGCAGCCCGTTTCTATCTATGCCTATCGGAAACAAAACATTATGTCCTGACATTCTTGCAAACCGTGCAATCATGTCTATCTGCGCGTAATGAGC
>JALZES010000003.1 GCA_030861915.1 Thermoproteota archaeon | reverse complement strand
GCATTATTCAGGCAGATAGATTTCTTGGGAAATGTTTGTAAATATCCTTTGAAAAGTCATTCAAGATGTAGTTGATTGATGAGGATATTTGATGCTTGTACGTCGAATCTCCGTCTCCTCTGCATATCCATTTTTTAGGCACAAAAAGAAGCCTAGAGACCATCAGTCAATTTATCCTTAGCTATGATTTCGCTCAATCAAAAGATAGGGCCGATATATTACTTGGGTATGCAGGCAAATGCGGGAGCTTTAGTCTGAGACCCTGTATTAGTTTGCAGGCATGGCGTCTTATTTTAGCGGTTATGCTTACTCTGTAGGCATGCTTTTGGTTAAAGTGTTGCACGAAATCATTTTTGACAGACTCAAACAGCCCATTATCAGTAATAATATAGCCACTGTTTCTGTTACCAAGTACGCTAGATACAAAGCTTTGAGAATATTCCCAGCACTTCGAACATATGTAAGCACTATTTCTGAAACCATGCGCCTCGCCAACGATGCAATTTTTTCCCTCTTTTATGTCAAGGTAAGGATTGGTTGAAACACCTGCTGTGAGAGCAAAGCTCCATTGAGGACATATTTCCTCGAAGCTCATCATTTTCACAGGCAGCCTTTCTATAGCATGGTCGATTATAGACGCTCTAGAATTCATGTTTTCACCCATCTGGTCAAACCGCTGTTGCATTTGGCTCATTAATCCTGTCGTTCTAGTTAACCCACAATATCGAAGAATATAAGTTTTTAAGAGATATTCTATATCAATAGTGCGAGAATTATTAAAATATAATTGACCTGATGCTTCTTTTATATCAAACTTATCGCCCACATTGTAAAATCCATGGCGGCCATACAATAAATAAGATTATTCAGCATTTACAAAATAAAGAAGTCTGGCTATTAGTTTGTGACTGCTATCTGCTCGCTAGCTATTTTTCAATCGACGCTTTCCAATATAACCTATAATAAAGTAATTGCTGATTGTGCTGGGGCACCTTTTATAGTATCTCGAGATAATAGAATATTATCCAATCCATTATTAATGATGGTATGCAAAAAATACCCATAAGGCCGGCCCACATATGATGCCAGCCGCACTATTAGAGCAGCCAATTTTTCTTACCCTTGTTGGCCGATCTGCGCAGCAGGTAACGCGCAGGAATTTTATCGTACGTCGATAACCTGTCTTTTCTGTAGATATGTCAAAATATCTCTTCCTATCAAATGAAACAGGTATGGCTACATTTCATATCAGCAAGGAAATATTAGCCCCGCTAGACGATGTATGGAATCTAGTATCCGATGTTGATAGAGAACCAGAATTCTGGCATGGAACTAAATCAGTAAAGAACATCCGAAAGGAGGGAAATGTAGTGGAAAGAGAAACCGTAATTGCTTTCAGAAATGCTGTTTGTAAAGAAATTGTTACTTTGGATGCTAAGAATGCGGTCAAGAAAAGAATTACTGATGGACCTATCATAGGGACAAAGGATATTATATTAACACCAATTGGGACAAACGAAACTCGGGTCGAGGTAAAATGGGACATCACAGTGAAGGGCTTTTTTGGACTATTCAGGGGAATTATAAAAAAACACATATCAGAAGGAACCCGGGATGCCTTGAATAGAATATCTAATATGGCCACCTAGTTTTTGCGCCGAGCTGTATAAATCACTGCAAGTGTCCATCTTAGTCGTGAACAGAGACATTATGTACGCTTCGGAGTATCACGAGAGGACTAAACATTCAGAGATTAGCTTGATGACGCAAAGGCACTATTTGGACTTCGACAATCGCCCAATACCTTTCAAAGTATATACCACCGACTTTCCCGTATGTCCTCTTCCCTCAGATTTCCCTCAACCTGTGCTTGATGCTATTTCTGCAGTTAGCACTCTCAATCCAGGCGTGCCGGACAATGCCAAGTTTAACAAGGTGGATAACAAAGAAATGGGTTCTACCGCTTCTAAAAAGGTTCGTGACCTTGGTATCCGAGATCTTGCAGAGATTTTGTTCTTTTCAGCTGGGATTACCAGAGCAAAAAAATATGATACTACGACATTCTATATGCGCGCTGCCTCCGCTACAGGTGCACTTTACCCCATTGAATTGTATGTTGTTTGCCCCGATTTGATTTCGGAATTGGAGGCAGGGATATACCACTTTAGTCCGGCAGACTTTAGCCTTGTTCAGATTCGGAAAGGCGACTACAGACTTCATTTGGCTGCGGCTACAGCAGAGAGGGAGCAAGTATTAAGCTCGCCTATTAATCTAGTACTTACTTCTTTTGCATGGCGTAATGCCTGGAAATATCAAGGACGCTCGTATCGTCATTGGTTCTGGGATGCGGGTGTAATAGTTGCCAATCTTCTGGCGACGACTGTATCAATGGGACTTACTACCAATCTGAAAATGGGATTCATTGACGACGCGGCAAATCATCTCCTTGGCCTGGATTACCACAAAGAGGCAGCAGTCGTCATAGCGAATATTGGTGGACAAGAAACGTCTCAAGCAGATAAACGAGATAAACGAGGAGAAAAAGTAATAGAGATTCCAGATTCAATTGCCCCGAAAATTCGTCCGCTATCTGAAAGTGAGATAGACTTTCCTGAAATCTGGAGACTTCACGATGCTTCAAAGTTATTCAGTCCAGAAGAGATAATGCAATGGGTCGACGGAAAGGAGTTAGCAGAACAATTAAGCGATAAACATTCATCACCGTCTGCTCACCTGGAAGTATTAAGTAGACGTCCTCTATTATTCTCGCAGCAAAATAGCCCATCTGCCAGTACTAGCAGCTTGGCAGAGGTTATCTTAAAGCGGGGCTCAACTCGAAGATTCGCAAAAGCATCGCTTCCTTTCGGAACTCTTTCTTCCATACTTTACAGTTCCACCCGAGGGACGCCGCTTGATTTTCTTGGGAAGGAAATCCATTCACTAATTGATGTTTACCTTATATGCAACGATGTAGAGG
>JALZES010000096.1 GCA_030861915.1 Thermoproteota archaeon | reverse complement strand
CTATTACATTTGAATCTGATCTGTAACAATAATAGAAGAAGATCAGAAAGACACCCAATACCTAAAAGATATTGGATAGTGCGCAAAAGGGAGATTATGTAGTCATTGAGGTAATCCAAAATTCTTTTCTACCCGGGATTTGCTAAAATGCGATGACCCCAAATGAAACTTGCAACTGAACCGATCCTTATTTTCTACTAACCTTCATATCTTCTTACTAACTAATGTCTTCAGAAGAAATGCCAGCAATAGAAATCGAGTCATGGAAAGGATTTGAATATGGATTGAGAAAACCAAACGCTATTTTATATTAACAAAATGTTAGTCGAGTGTCTAGAGAATGAAGCATATGCTTTCTTATTCAAAACCAAGCGACCAAGTCAATCCGCTGAGTCATTATTCATGGCTTTATTCCAACAACTGAAAATTATAAGTAAAATTAACTAAACCAGCATAGTGAAAAGTAAGACGTTTACTCAGTTTGTCGAAAATCCTGTGCGATCCTCTTTTATACAATAAAAATCATCCAGGATATGCAAAATTCATCATGGCGGACTAATTGGATCACAGTAAAAGCCTCTCATGTATACAGTTTGCTCCAGAAGTAGTCTATTTTAAGAATTGCGATGATCTACATCCTCCTAAGTCAGAGGTCTCGCGTTTAGTTGAGCAATTTCCTTAGTAATTATTACCAAAATGTCTTCTGCTATGTCACCTAGAGTATAGATTGTTTTTTCTTTTTTTTATTGATCTTTACTTTATTTTAGTTTTCTTAAGGCCTAAGGTGAACTTGCATACTATTCGGGTTGACCGTGGTCAACCCGATAATAATTAACCCAGAAGGAATAGCAGAGTAAGAGATAGCAGAATATGGCGCGCTAATAAACTTGCATGAAATAACTTCCTAGATAACTAACAAGGTACTTGGCGATTCTCTACATGCTCACCCAATATCACGGCCTTTGCCGTTAAAGGTTCTGCATGCAAAGCTTTGTGCCTATGCCGCCAAGTACGAACTTAAGCCATAGTAGCCGTAACATATTAGGTACGATATTACATAAATAGCTTTCTTTTTTTACACGACCTGCATGTATGTGATGTACTATATGTAGATTATTTGACCCTTTTCCTAGATTGTTGTAAATTTATACGTCCTACAATTATTGCTTGAGCTTGGCTGGGTCGCGTACTTCAATTAACATGTACTACATAGTAATTCTATCCAACAAATCGGCTGCCTCGTTCAAGGTTGCCGGCTCCCCATCAGGGTTACGAACATATAACGAAGCACATGCGTTTGAGAATAGGAGTCGTTCTTTTGGTTCAAGTCCAGCGAGATAACCAATGATATCTGCTGCATCCCACGAATCTCCGGCTCCTGTTAGTGTCTTGGGTTCGACCTTAATTGGATGAACAAAAACAATTTCATTTCCATTAGACCATGCAGCCCCTTTTCTTGTATGCAAGTCTATACTCATACCGATTTTCTTCGCAAGCATCATTGCAGAATTTTTGATATCGTCAGCTGTATAGTTTTCATTTTTAGGTATAAGAGGCGCAAAACCGATTGCCGAAGAAAGTGAATTACATTCGTTTTCGTTTATACTAAGGACATCCGTAAATTGGGAAATTTTCCTTAGTGTAACCAAAAAATCAGATTTTCTGTTTTCAATATCTGCAGGGTCAAGAAAATGAAGCGCTTTTGGAGAATTTTTAAAAACGTGTTCTGCGAGTTGACTTCCTTTTAAGTTGCTCCCCCAATTGACTACCATTACTCCGTCGGAATTCTTTAATATTGACAAATCTTCTTCTGAAGTAATACGATCTGGTCCAAAGTTTATGTTATCTCCTACATCACTCACCATGACATTTACTTTCGAACTTGAATTCTTGTCAGCCAAAAATTCAAATGCTGTAGTATGACCATGTTTTCCTTTGGTGATACGAAGGTGTATCTTACTTTCTTCAAACCTTGAGAATACATGCTTCAGTATCGATAATCCTATATCATCTGCAATGGTAAATAGTGAAGTCTTCATGCCTAATTTGGCAA
Source organism: Thermoproteota archaeon (assembly GCA_030861915.1). Classification (GTDB taxonomy): domain Archaea; phylum Thermoproteota; class Nitrososphaeria; order Nitrososphaerales; family Nitrososphaeraceae; genus TH5893. The sequence goes on along the minus strand of JALZES010000096.1, from coordinate 972 downwards.
GACAGTACGCAATATTTACGGCGTTTCCTCCTTTTACATCTACAGTAGAGATATCACGTATACTTCCACCTCCAAAACTAGCCTTTTCGCTTAAACTATTGAAGAAATCTTCCTTTGACTGTAGCCGGATAATCCGATCAACAAAAAAGTCAGGCAATACAGTAATACTGTTCATATACGAACTATAGGATTGAATCTTTTCTGATATCGGGGACTTTATACTATTGACACCTTCAGTGATCCGTATTGATTATTTATGTTGATGCTATATATTTCATTATTTAGGTGAATATGGAAACACTAACCAGCTGACCGGCTTATTAAAAGTCAACATCGACGCTATTAATAAGCCCCGCCGCTGAACCAATGCAAAACTTTGGTAGCGCCCCATGTGCCACACCGACCTTACAGTTCCAACTGTGGGTTGTGCCATGGATACGATTGAAAGCCATGAATCCTTCCTATCATGCCTCGGTCCAAGGTAATTACTGACTGAAAATGGAAATAAGAATAATCACATAGAACATTTTCTTACATCCTGGCTAAATAGTGTAGTTTGTTGACTTTTCAATAATCATGGAAGTGCAAAGCTGTGTGTATTTGGAAGATATTGGTAGGAAGGTCTATCCAATGCTGCTTGTTAAGAATACACTTTCAATGGCATTTACAAGATTTTCTAAAGACCCAGTCTTTAACAAAAATCCATCTATCTTAATCGATGGCAATGTTTTGGACAATTCTTCATTGAATTCAAGTGCAGACATGAATACGACCTTAGTTTGTGGGTGTATAGATTTAATCTTTTTTACAAGTTCATATCCATCCAATTTGCGCATCCTTACATCAGATAACACCAAGTCTATATCATTAGAATTATTCTGAAAGTATTCTAAAGCTTGCAATGGATCAGTAAATCCATAAACGTTGAAACCATCAGCTTGTAACCAGCGTTTTACAGAATTGACTATATCT
>JALZES010000095.1 GCA_030861915.1 Thermoproteota archaeon | reverse complement strand
TCATAATGGAAGATTAGTGTTCAGCCTTCTCGCTTGCTATTATTCCTTAGTGAGTGGTACTCTCTATACCTGAACTGATCGAGCTTGATTAACTCGCCATAGGAACCAAACTGAGAGGAATCCGACTTGTCAAGTAGAGATTCGGATTCGCCGCCCTCCTCTCCATCGTAAATTCTCATCAAATGATAGGTGGTGGACCGTTGAGCTGGTATCCTTCCTGCCGATCTTATTGCTGACCTGATCTCTTTTGGTTTCAAGATCTGCCCATGTGAAGACCCAGCTGCTGTTGAAATACTCTCGTTTATTAAAGTTCCACCGAAATCATTTACCCCTGTTCCTAACATTATCTGAGACATCCTTAATCCCTCTTTGACCCAAGAGACTTGGATATTGTTGATATATCGGTGTAGGGCTATTCGAGCGACTGCATGCATAAGGAGTATCTCCCTCCCTTCGGCCCCTGGACGCATGTCGGCAATAGTATGATGATTATACATCGGTGCTTCGGTATGAACGAAGCTCAAAGGTACGAATTCTGTGAACCCCCTCGTCTGTTTCTGGATTGACCGAAGCAGCGCCAGGTGCTTTGCTTTATCTCTGGAGGATTCTATATGTCCATACATGATCGTGCTAGTGGTGGGGATACCAATGTAATGTGCGTACTTTATTATTGATATCCAGTCCCTTGCTGTTATCCGTCCAGGGGAAATGATGTCCCTAATGTGTTGATCAAGAATTTCAGCCGCTGTTCCAGGATGGCTTCCCACCCCTGCCTCTTTAAGCATTTTCATATATTCAGGAACTGGGATACCCGACATTTTCGCACCGTATAAAATCTCTTCTGGAGAGAATGCATGTATGTGTATATCCGGTAGTGCCTTCTTTATAGCCTCGCAAATATCTATGTAAAGATGACCATCCATTTTAGGAGGAAGCCCTGCTTGGATACATACTTCTGTTGCCCCTAATCTCCACGCCTGTTTTGCTCTGGTTACAATCTCTTCAATTGGGAGCATATATCCTTCTTCTTCTCTGAAGCCGCGGCTGAATGCACAGAAACCGCATCGTTTGATACATACGTTCGTGAAATTGATATTCCTGTTAATGACGTATGTGACACAATTGCCTACTGACCTCCTCCGGAGCTCGTCTGCTACCATGAGTACCATGCTCATTTCCACTCCCCTGCATTCGAGCAATTCGGTGATCGCATCTTCTGAAAGATCTTTCTCATCCAGAGCGCTATCTAAGGCCGACGAAATTATCGGATCCGCATTTTTTAGAAGATAATCAAAAGTCAGTTTACTAGATCCTCCCTGACAAGCCCTGCTGAATCACTAAATTGCTCGCTATGAACCTTGATAGCATCAGAAACATACCCAGAATTTGACTTAAGTATAAATTCAGGATAAATAGGCAGTCTCGCCCTTAACGTGTAGCCTTTCTTGAGCGTGACAGACTTCACAGCCTCTATTGTCGGCCACGGAAACTCAGGATTAACATAGTCAATAGTTACTGGAGAGATGCCGCCCCAGTCGTTGATACCTGCGTCCAAGAAGCTTCCAAACACGCCCGGATTAAGATTTGGGGGGACCTGAATATTTATGTCTTGCAAAATAATTCTAGCAAGAGCAACAATCTTGAGAAATTGGTTTAATCCAATAGAGGAAGTACTTTCCATTGGGGTACCTGGCTTCGGCATGAAATTCTGCAATATAACTTCTTGTATGTGGCCATACTTCTTGTTTACCTCCTTTATCGCAAACAGCGAATCAATAATCTCCTCGGAGTTTTCCCCAATACCCAGCAATAAACCCGTTGTGAATGGTATCTTCAATTGTCCTGCATCTTCCAAAGTCCTTAACCGAACCTTAGGATTTTTGCTTGGAGCATGATTATGCGGCATATTGTCTTCAGTCAATCTCTGGCTAGTAGTTTCTAGCATCATGCCCAAGCTTGCGTTGTTCCTCTTTAGTAGAGACATTTCCTTTTTTGTTAGGCTTCCAGCATTCGTGTGGGGAAGCAACCCGGTCTTCTTCAATACCTCCTCGCTTATCTCTGCAACATATTCGACCGTCGAACTATGACCAAGAGATTTGAGCCAATCTCTTGCCTGTATATATTTTTGTTCCGGCCTCTCCCCTGTAACTATCAATGCTTCCGTGCATCTGAATCTTTTCCCTACCTCGGCCAACGCAATGACCTCTGATGGCTTCATCATCCTTGCTGCTTGACTATACGGATCCTTTTTGTACGTGCAGTAGGAGCACGAATCTCTGCAAAGGTTGGTAAGGTTAACAAATATCTTCCTCGAATAGGTAACAACCTTCGAATTAGTGCTGATATTGTTACGTATCTTTCTAGCACAGGAAATAATGAGTTTATCTTCACAGGATCTAAATAGTTCATAGGCTTCTATTTTCGAAATAGACTTACCTTCTATGCTTCGGAAGAGAGTCTCCTGGACGGAAGCGGTAGAAACCAGATCATTGGATAGCATTTTTTCTCTTCTTGGCTTAATAACATCCATCCATTATTAATAAACAATTTCGGAATCGTCTCTATCTCTTAGCTTTAGCCCTATTGTCGCTAAGGAGTATTGGTATATTCGGTCATATTATATTGTCTGCCTCTCCAAGTTACCGATCCACCCTTTCTAGCGTCATTCAACGATGAAACAAAGCAGGAGCATATGATAGAGACAGCAATCGGACAGCATAGAGCGTACATTGTGCTCTGGAAGACACCAAGCTTGGACTGTACTGCAGCACTTATAAATATGAGGACGACTGCTGAAGCGCTAGTGAATGCTAGAATAGCCGCCGACAAATGGAGATTACCAGGGGCGTCATTTGGTGAGGCAAATTCGGTATGAAAATTGCTCAACCATAAAGAAAGTGACAATAATATGAAGGGGGCGAGGAGCAATAAAATAACAGCCACTGTCACCAAGACAGTCCCAGCTCTGTTCTGCTTGTAGAGAGGAATTAGGAGTCTGCGCAATCCATGCCATAACGTACTGAAATCTCTTGCCCATACTGCACTTACGTATTGTTCCCCCCTCACCATCCTAATCAGAAATCTCTGCCGTTTCAATTCTGCGCCGAGAGCACCGTCCTCTATTAGTTCTCGTCTTACAAGTTTATGGGTTCCTACAGCTTCGTAAGCAGAGCGAGTTATCAAATAGAAACTGCCGAAGAAATATCCAATTTTTGTCTTCGGGTTGTTAACCCGTAAAGCAGAGAATCGGGTATGGAGGAAGATAGATAGAATCGGTAGGGTCATCTTTGTCCATAAATCCTTACAAAGCAGTCTTGGGACGACAGTAATAGCGTCAGCATGCTGTTGCCATAAATATTGTTCTGCCAACCTCATTGTCGGCTTGCTGTGTTGAGTATCAGCATCTGTGAACAATAGAAGATCGCCCCTGCACTGAAGATAGCCCTTATAGCAGGCCCAGTTTTTGCCTACCCAGCCATGAGGCTTGAGTCCTGCTCGCAGAGATACGATCTGTCCTTTGTATTTTGCCGCATAATTCTGCATTATTTGCCAGGTTCCATCCTCAGAGGAGTCGTCAATTAGAATTATTTCAAAGTTGGGATAATCTTGTGTTATCAACCTGTCCAAGCAGTCGGCGATATAATGTTCTTCATTCCGAGCCGGTACAATCACGCTAACTCGCGGGAGTGCTCTCCTAGAGGGTTCAAGAGACTTTTGCAATCTAGGCGAATCTCGAAAGGATTTTAGCATATAATACAAGAAATAGGACCATGTTCCAGAAATAGCGAGTGCTATAAAAAGAATCGCGATAATTGTCATGGAAAGCAAGAATTCCAAGTTCAAATGATGCACGCTCATACAAACAAATTTTCCGGCATGCGTTTCAGTCCTGTAAGAACCGTTGATGCTGTACTTGCATAGATCCCCGTTCCAGCACTGATTTCCTGACTCTCATTTTTGTAACAAGCAAATTTGGCAGCTAAATATTGCACTAATGACCAAATTTATGTATTACACACAAGACATATCAAGGATTTTGGAGGGAAAGTCATTTCAAACTCTACACGAGGCATTTAAACTGAAAGGTATATCTTCCTTCCTTCCAAATCAATCATCCTATAGTCAATACCTTGCGTACGAGAATTCGAGATAACTATATTGTTCACTCTCACAAGATGCTTCAGTTCTTGATTTACTGACAAAAGCTCCGAAATTTCTTCTTCCTTCAATTCAGCGATATAAGCCGTAGAAAGCACATCTGTAGTATTGTACCCACGTTCTTTGCGGAGTTGCTGCAAATTCCTAGCAAGATCCCTCATTAGCCCCAGAGTTATGAGCTCTTTGTCCCGCTTTTCTTCAATGAATACCATTGTGTTATCCTTCTCAGCGAGGGCAAATCCCTCTGCTGCATCATATGAAAATTCTAGGTCATCCAGCGTTAGCTCGATGGCACTCCCGTTCGCATATGTAAGAATATATTCTCCCGAGGAATCCAGGGCTCTTAGTAGTTGGTAGTGATCCACTTTCTCAAATGATTGCAGCACTTTTTCTAAATCGCCCTTTGCCCTTTGTCCTATGTTTTTCTTTGATAATCTGATTTTTGGGATTACAGGGACTCCCTGTTCTAGAAGACTTAGAAGCTTGCGTAAATCAGTGTCGCTTTGAAACCGTATCATGATATAATTTTGGACATTTATCTGGGTCTTCAACACCTCTGAGATTGATTCGTCATCAAAAAAATCACCAGTGCCAGAGCAGATCCACACGCTCCTTATTGGCCACCTTCTCTTTAGCTTGGCTTTCATTCTAGCCGCATTTGATAGCGAAACAACATCCCTTAATTTGTCGAATGTCGCTTCGATTTCTTTGTTAACGAACTCCTCTTCAAGTTTCGGCCAAGCTTCAAGCAATATGCTTTTTCTGCAAGAAAAGCAGACCAGATAAAGATAATCCGAAATGTAAGGAGACAGGGGATGAAGCATAATATCCATTTGTTTAAGTACATATCCTAGTACAGCATAGATTGCTAACCTACGATTCAATGTCTCCAGGCTATCATCCCAGATTTCGTTTCTTGTCATGGGAATGTATGTCTGGCTCAGTGTATTTATTACGAATTCCTCAATAGACTTAGCGCCCTCATGAAATCTACATTTTTGAAATGAGGAGGTAATCTCATATATAACAAGCTGAAGTTTCGACAGCACCCACTTGTCTGGGACCCGCAGCAGATTGCTCTTGACTGCCCATCGAAGGCTGTTTGCTTCTAGATTAAAATTGTCGAACTTACTATTTTGGTTAAAATAAACATGCAAGTAGTAGAGCGTACTCATAATCTGATATGTGCGCGTTGTCATTTCCGTGAGGCTGAAATTCAGAGGCTCTATGGGCGATGACTTCCACATGAAATAAAATCGAACTAGGTCAACGGCATTTTCTTTCAGTAATTTATAAGCATCTATAACATTTCCCAGACTCTTACTCATCTTATTGCCTTTTTCATCCAAAACATGACCCTGAAATAGAAATGATTTGAAGGGAGCTTGGGGTCTCCCTGTGAGGACTATATTTTGCATGAGTAAAGTATATGCCCAACCCCTTGTCTGATCGATTCCTTCGGTCATAAATGCTGCAGGGATAATCTCTGTAAATTCATCGTCCTCGAGAGACGCATAGGGAGCTGCCCCACTATTATGCCACGTGTCAAGGACGAAGGGTTCCCGTTCCATCCTGCTACCGCACCTCTCACACTTTATCGCGACTCGGTCGATTTGTGGACGATGCAACTCGAATGTTGGGCCATCAGGAAGGGAGTCTGCATATCTTATGATTTCGTTTCTCGAAAATAGTCCAAGTCTATGGCTGCATTTACGACACGTCCAAATTGGCAGAGGTGTGCCCCATATTCTTTCCCTAGAAATACACCACGGTACTTTCTCTTTTATTATCTCCATGTATCTGTTTCTCGGAGCCTCAAAAAAATATTCAGCGCCAAGCGCAGCGGATAATGGCTTGTCCCCAAGTCGCTCAATCATATAGAAATACTCCCTTCTAGCAAGCCAGACTAACTTGTGATGTGAGCGCCAACAAGTGGGATACTGATGCTTCACTTTTCCTAGCAGTATGTACGCACCCGCCTCTTTCATTGCTTCAACAACCTTGACGTCGGCATCTCGTACAAACAGTCCTTGAAAAATGCCGGCCTCCTGAGTAAAGGCAACCCTATCATCTATAGGTATAAAGATCGGGATATTTCTTCTCTCAGCGGCTTGAAAGTCCTCTAGGCCGTTTGCCGGTGAAAGATGAACTATGCCGCTGCCAGTAGTCACATCGACAAATTCCTCAGCCACTACTGAATGGACTTTTGGTTCATTAGCCAGATCGGCCAGGCCAGGAATCATAGACAAGAGTGGATGTATGTAATTTAGTCCTTCAAGTTCTCTGCCCTTCATGATTTGAACACCCGAATACTCGGCAATGTGTAAGTCCCTCATTAGTTCTTCCGCGCGATCCTGACCAACAATCCAATCCTCTGATCCGACTTTTAGTCGCACGTAGTTTTGCTCTGGGTTTACAGCAATCATCTCGTCTGTCACAACAGTAAAGGGCATAGTGGTCCAGATCACCATATAGGCGTCGTCGTGGACCAGCTTTACCTTGTAATAAAAAGAGGGATCCTCAACAGTTTTGTATCCCTGATTAACTTCCGCATTACTTAAAGAGGTTTGGCATGACGGGCAATATGCCACAACTCTGAACCACTCCCTGAGGAGTCGATCCTTCCATGCTCTCTCGAGATACTTCCACTCTCTTTCTATGTATTTGTCATGAAACGTCCAAAAGGACTTACCGTAATCAAATGACATCCCGAGAAGATTATCTACTAGAATCCATTTCTCATTGTACGTTTTAATTATTTTCTTGCAAGTTGCAACAATTTTTTCTATGCCAACCTTTCTTATGTTATCTATTTTATTTCCGGTCAATCCTAACTCTTTCTCAGCCTGTAATTCAACGGGAAGACCTTGGCAATCCCACCCTGCCCTAAATACGACCCTTCTCTTTTGAAGTATGTTATAGCGATACCATAGGTCCTTGATTATTCGGCCGCGCAGGTGGCCTGCATGAGGTTCGCCATTCATTGTGGGCGGACCCTCAATGTATCCCACCAATTCACTGCTTCCACTGATCTCATTATCTATGAGAGAGTGCAAATCCAAAGAGTCGAGCCGTTTTCTTGTTTCCTCTTCCACTGCCTTGGCAATAAATTTGCCGCCCAGTTCCATTTATGGGATAGGCAAGCTCAGACCATTGTTTATATTTTTGCGAGCCACAATAGGAATATATTCGAAACAATTTGCATGAGATCGATTTGAAAGTATTAGATAGAGTAGGTCCTGGAACCAATCCTCCTGAAGTAATTAATGTCTTGGTAGAAATCCCAAAGGGAAGCTGTTTAAAATATGAATTTGATCCGGAGACAGGGCTTTTGTACGTCGACAGAAAATTATACACTGCAATGTTTTACCCATGTAACTACGGCTTTATCCCAGGGACTCTCGAACTAGACGACGACCCGGTTGATGCGCTTATTCTGGGAGACGATCCGATCGCGCCGCTATCTATAGTGAGGTGTAGGCCGATCGGGGTTTTGCTTACAGAAGATGAAGAAGGCCAAGACTCTAAGCTTATTGCAATTCCTATCTCAAAGATAGATCCTACGTATTCAAAAGCTAACGATATTAAAGACATTCCCGAGTACATTCAGAACCAAGTCGAACATTTTTTTGAACACTATAAAGAATTAGAGCAAGGGAAGTTTGTAAGGGTGAAGGGCTGGGAAGGGAAGCAAGGAGCCATGGATAAAATATTAGAATCTATAAAGAGATACAGTGAAAAAATCCGAGCGATACAGTAGGCCATGGTCTCCTGTACTTCAACGGTATTGTGATTCATGGTTAAAACTGCTCCCTTTCCCTCCTGTTTTGACGTCGTAAGAAGTTTGGAATAGGCATGAGGTAAAGAAGTAATTTTGCATCGTTTCGTAAAGAGGGTCTATATTTAGAACTCCCATCATGCTACTGTATGCACCCTGCCTTATAGCTGTACTTTTACACGACCATAGATCGTGATATTCACAATGCCTTGTATTGGTCGCTCCACCTCATATAGGCCCTAATCATTTCCATGCTGATACTTGGTTTTCTTACCTTGAATATTTCTTTCAAGTCAGACATAGTAATAGCTCTTGGGTTCGAGGTTGCTTCCAAGCCTTTTCCACTCTCAAATAACTCATCTACAACCCTCAGCTGTGCGGCCTGACAAATATCCTTGATATCGCTTGCACTATAACCTTCAGCCGCCTTCGCTAGCTCATCGCATTTGAATATCCTATCCCTTTTCAAGGGCCTCGTATATTGACTAAATAAATTTGTTCTCGATGCGGCGTCGGGCAAGGTTACGTATATTCGCTTTTGGAATCTCCTCAAGAATCCCGCTTCCAAAGTCCAGGGTTTGTTAGTCGCTCCTATAACATAGAGAAGAGACTCCTTTGATTTACCGTTGATCCCATCCATTTCGGTAAGGAATTGATTCTTCACTCTTACTTCTCCTCCTACCTCGCTGTTTCGTGCACCTAGTAATGAATCTATTTCATCTATGAAAAGAAGAACTGGAACGTTCTCAGTCTCGCAAAGCTTTCGAGCCATAACAAATAGCTTCGACACATTTTTTTCTGCTTCGCCTAGCCACTTGCTCATCATGGAAGAAGCATCGACATTGATAAAATAACCCTCAATCTCTGCTGCGGCTGCTGCAGCCAGCAGCGTCTTTCCGCAACCTGGCGGGCCATATAACAACATGCCTCTTGGCCAACCCAAGGGAAAAAGATCGGGTCGTTTAGTTGGATACACTATAGACTCCCTGATAGCTCTCTTTGCATCTTCCAAGCCTATAACCTCGTCCCAGGACACCTCAGGTTTCTCCTTTAGCAAGAGGCCATCAAAGTCCGACTTGGATGCTTCACTAGCTTTGTTAGAGTCATCGTACGCATCCGAAGACTCGCTAGGATTCTGAACTTTTGAATGAGCTGAGTTTTTTTTCTGTTTGAGATAATGACCCTTCGCAGACTCCTCCGGGGCTGGACCAGATGTTTCCTGCGGCGTCTCGTCGGTAACGTCTAGGGTCATTTGCAATGCTTTAATTCTATTTTGATATGTGCTAGCTCTCTCCATGTATATTCTGTTCAATTTGTACTCTGGGTACACTTGGACAAGTTTTACCAGGGCTTCGATCGCCCTCTGATAAGACTGAATTGCCATTCCGCGGGAGCCCTCAGAGTCTAGTCTGATTGCCTCGGCAGCATATTTGCTGGCGCTGTTTTCTAATTCCTGAGGAGCTAAACTCATTATAATTACCGGTAAACTAGAGTCAGATTACGGTTTGAATTACTATGATGTAAATCTATATTGTTTAAGAAACAAAATAATTTGCACTAAGCCACCGAATGTTGCCTGTTGTAGAGAAGCAGGCATGAGATATCCTTTAGAAGATGGGCAATATCACTGTCAGGTCTTGCAAGAGAATCCTTATGTCTAATGATTAATCGTTGACGTCAGATTTTCTGCTACAACCCGAATTCTCATTGTTAGAGTGTAGATCGTCTGGCTTTTTCCCCTGAAGACTGCAATGGAAGTATAACAGAAACTCGGAACAGGCCGAAGTGGCTTCCTCACTATAGCCTTGGTGTTGTTGCACTTGTTCGTCAGGAAGCATAATCGGCGATTTCTCTTAGTCTAAAATTTCACGGTAGGAAAAACAGCTTCAAGTTCTACTGTATTACGTCAAACTCTTTCAGTGCGTTCGGCAACTCTTCTATGATGTCAGACGCGACCATGTGCAGTCCCACCCTTTGGTATGCTAAAGATGCAGCAACTCCATTGAAGTATACTCCGAAAAGGCAGGCGTCGAAGGAGCTCATCCTGCTGCGGAATCCCGCTACCATCCCAGATAATATATCGCCGGTCCCGCCCACCGTCATTGCAGGGGTACTTCTTTTTATAACAGATAATTTCTTATTATCACAAATTACATTCACAGGTCCCTTAAGAACGATAGTAATGCGGTGTCTTCTTGCCATTTCTTGAACGTTTGCTACTTGGTCTGATTCTTCATTGCCTGCCTCCTCTCCGAACATTCTTTTGTATTCTCCTGGATGAGGAGTAACGATCGCCCCGGAGCCAGAAATATCATCCAATATTGAGGGAATAAGGGCGGCCGCGTCTAACACTATTTTCGTATCCTTCTCCCCAAGCCGCCTGAGAAGAGATTTCAATGCTTCTGGTTTAGATATAGTCATACCCATCCCTATAGCAGCCGAGTCAGGTTTCTTTGGAAGCAGTCTACCTAATCGATTCGCGGCACCCACTGTCAATTTGTCATCTGGTAGCGGGAGAACGATTGCGTTTGGAGACAAGGCCCTAGTGGGCAATGTGTTTGACTTTGGCACAGCGGTATAGACCAAGTCAGCCCCAGATCTCATCGCAGCCATTGACGCAAGTATTGGCGCTCCATGATATATCCTGTTCCCGCCCACAATCAGAACCGTCCCATTGTCTCCTTTCCTAGAACCACTGAGCCGCGGAACTATGAGCTTTTTGATTAGGCCAGTATTTAATTGAACTACCTCCGACAACTGTAGGTACTTAGACTTTCGACTCTACAATTAATCCTTGCGTACTTATTTAATTCAAAGCACTATTAACTTCCGGGAATTAGCCGACGAGAATTGATGCTTCTCCTGAAGGCTCGAGGGTTAAGCATTATACAGCTTCTTGAATCTACGCTTTAGCCTGTTTCCGCATATTAAGCATTGGTGCGTGTTGGGACCGTAACCTCTTCCACAGGTATGACAATATGAAATCCATTTCCGAACGTGCCTGATACCCTTGGTCCCTAAAGGTTTTATTGAAATTCCAAGAAGTATTGCTGTGTTTTCGACTGCATAGTCATCGGATATCAAAGTTTTTCTCAATTGATAAGCGAGAGCGAGAACAGAAATATCGGCTGCGGACAGTTTTGATGAATCTCCAGAATTTCTTATGACTCTGTTTACTTCTTTGATGGATTCTTCATCAGGATCTACTATCCTCACTTTGTCGGCTTCCACAAGGGTATCCAGTAGAGAATACGAACCTTTCAGGTGTCGAACCTCGTTAAATACCAGAATTGTAGTATAGGATTTTGTAAAGGTCGTGAATGGAAGTCCGACATAGAAGGCATTTGCGTCTAGAATATATTCATTTGAATCCGAGTTTTTCAAGTTGTCGGATCCCCCTTTTTTTCATTCTTAGGAAACATGCATCAATAGGAGAACGAGAAATTGTTATTTTTTGTTCAGCTGGTATCGTATGAGTTTCCTGTCCATCAAGTGTTAATGTACTTTCATGTGAACTCTTTATTTGAATATCTTCGACCGGAAGCACAAGAAAGGGGAATCTACTAATGGATGCGACAGGGCTTAGCATCAAGCAATGTAAACTTTCATGAAGTATCGGACCGCCCACTGAAAATGAATGTCCCGTCGATCCTGTTGGAGTAGAAACAATTATTCCATCCATTTTCTCTTCAATTTTTTCCCCCATAATTGTGATTGATAATAAGGGAGTCCTCGTTAGACTCACTCTCGTCAATAAAATATCATTGAGCACTGGAACGGTCCTTATCCCCTTTGTGGAAACCTGTATACGCATCCGGCAGTCTTGAAAATGATTACCTGAAAGAAGCGATTGGACAATGTACTCAAGAGACCCGCTTCTCAGCTCTGACAAGATCCCTTTGTGCCCTCCGATATTAATGCTCAGTACTGGTATTTGAAACGGAGGTATTCTAAATGCCTTAAGAGTCGTTCCGTCGCCTCCAATTGCAAGAATTAGGTCAGGGTCAAGTTCCCCAATAGATTCAGCACTAATGGAGGTCATATTCTCGCCGCTTAGTGGATGCATGGCATAGACTTTTACCTTCCTTCGAAGCAACAGTTCGCTAACGCCTGTTGCGGTCCTGTAAGCTTCGTCGCTACTTGTCTTGGTTATTATGACGACGTTTTGAACAATCTTTGACATGGTTGAACTGGAACCTCTGTAACATTAGTAGTCAGCGGGGCATCTAATATATCATGCACAGTCTTGGCCGTCAGATTAGACTTATACCTTAGCGGTGACAATGAAAGATTGGGCGTAGTGAAATTAGATGGAAGCCGGAACGTCGATGGACTAATTGGGCTGTTTGCTCTTACGCTAGTGGTAAAAATATGAATGATCCTATCAGCGGAGGTTTAAATAGCGCTAATTTTTAACATTAGTAATTTTAGGGCCGATAGCTCAGCTTGGTGGAGCGTTCGACTGATAATCGAAAGGTCGAGGGTTCAACTCCCTTTCGGCCCATGTTGGAATTAGTTCTCAATTGGTATTCTAGGGAAAAAATAGTAACATGCAAGAACAAGGGATATCTGAATCTCATTTAGACCCCTACAGCTTATTCATTTTCGCTATCAATTCACGGGTGACCAAGGAAAAATACACCTATAGACTCACTAAATACCTATACAAGTGACCGTCCCAGACGGAATTTGCGTCATTCCGCTGTCTCGTACACTCGCTGCCGGGAGACTCGTCCTTTGGGCAAGATTTTTTAGACCAAGCAGTTCCTCAAGATCCTTAATCCGTAAATACGATTTTCCCCTGTCCGGAAATAAACCATAGCCTCAGCCAGTCCTGTGATGTACCTCGCTCTCTCAATTGCCATTGCTGAAAAATAGGCCACTTGTGCAGCCAGCTTACCTCTTTCCAGTCAATATCTTTTCTGACGACAATGACCTGCTTAAGTCATCCCAAATCCTCGCCAATCATTTATTATCCCGGCAGGTTTTGAGGTTACAAACAACAGCGTGACGAGTACAGCAATGGGCTTAATAGTTTGCAAGTCGAAAGGGTATAGATCCCAATACAGGCAAGGAGACATCCATCATTGATCCCAGACCGGCTTATTGATCGAGGAAGCTACGTATGCTTTTACAAAACCGTGGCCTTCCCTTCCTCGCTACTGAACGGGCCGCTTTTGATAGAAACATGTTGTACCTGAATACCTTGGTGGGGAATCTCCAGCTTTTTGTCATTTTTCCAGTTGTGTAATGTACACCTTGAATAATAGTCTCGCGCAGAACGGAAGCCTTAACTATATTTTCTGCTTGCTCCTAGAGTACGTTCGGACAGTCCAAATTGCTAGCACCTGCCGAGTATTCTGAGAACCAGTACATTAAACCAAAGACGCGTAATCAGGATAACGCCGCATTCTTGGTTATAAAATTTAAATGTTGTTTCAGGTAGGACAAATTGTGAGGTATAAGGCATAGGCCCAACTAGGATTCTTGCCATTGATGTTGATTCTGTTCTGGCAGACACAATGATCATATGGACAAATGAGTATAACATTAGAATGGGCACGCAAATCAGAAAATCCGAAATTACTTCATGGGATATATCTAGGGTCCTTCCGGTATCTCCTACTGAAATCTCAGGCATATTCAACTATATTTGGAAGCACCGGTGGCGAGAAATTCCTCCAACAGAAGGAAAATTAAGGGAAGTCACTCAAAATTTCCACAGAAAGGGTTACAGGATTTCAATTTTGACGAAGAGAGAAAGAGTTACTGTTTCATATGTTTCGAAATGGCTTGACCTATACGATATCTTCTCTGACGACCTATTGTTTGTATACGATGACCTCCCGAAATCGGCATACTCCTTTGACATTATAATTGATGACGCACCAAGTAATTTGATTGATTTGGTTCCGCCGAAGGTGGGTATACTTTTTGATCAACCATGGAACAGGAATTTTCCCTGGCCGCTAAGGGTAACTTCGCTATTGGAAGCTGACCTATTTTTATGACAAAGTGTCGAATATATGATGTTCTATTTGTCTGCCATTTCGCCGCTAAATGATATTTCGGATTTGGCTATACTTTCTCTTCCTTCAAAATCAGAAAACGTATTTCTGTTTTGCAACCTTTTGCCCCCCCGGCTTCTGCCATTAAAACAGCTTCTTTTATTATATGTCTATGAGAAAATGTTGCTATCCTTGTTTTTCGGTTCCCCGATGTGTAAAAAATTCAGCTGGCTTCGCTGTATGAGAAAGTCATCGGTGATTTGGTCGCCCATGAGCACATCAGCGTCAAGAAGGCGATAAACGCCAAAACGTGTTAGAAGATACCTATATTAATAATATGCTAATTAAAGTCTGTTATAGTCTTTTATGTCGAAGAAAATACGCATAGCCATAGCAGGAATAGGGAACTGCGCCTCTGCTCTGGTTCAAGGCACTCAATACTACAGCACAAACAAGAACGATTCCATAGGGCTGACCGCTTATAGCTTGGGTGGCTTTGAACCAGGGGATATTGAGTTTGTGGCAGCCTTTGACGTAGCTGATTCTAAAGTGAATCGAGACCTTTCAGAGGCTGTTTTTGCTTCACCTAACAATACTCCAAAAATTTCAAATGTAGATAATCTTGATGTTAAAGTAAAGAGAGCAGAAGTGTTTGATGGTATCGGGAGACATCTTGGTGAAAAGGTCACAGTATCTGACGAACCTCCAGTTAATATAGCAGAGGTCCTAAAAGATTCAAGCGCCGATATTTTACTTAACTATTTGCCAGTGGGCAGCAGACAAGCGACCAAATATTATGCCGAAAAGTGTCTGGAGGCTGAAGTAGGATTCATAAACGCAATCCCGGTGTTCATCGCTTCAACACCTAAATGGCAACAGGCATTTCAAAGCAGAAATATAGCGTGCGCAGGTGATGATGTCATGAGTCAACTTGGCGCGACCGTCGTTCATAAAACTCTAGTAAAGCTCTTTGTCGACAGAGGAATAAAGGTGGATGAGACCTATCAGCTCAACATTGGAGGAGATATGGACTTCTACAATATGCTTGACGAGGAAAGACTAGAGGACAAGAGAATAAGCAAGACAAGCGCAGTAGAGGCTATGGCACCCTATCAAGTTCCTATGAGAATAGGGCCGTCAGACTTCGTAAGCTTCCTTCGTAACGACAAGGTGTGTTACGTCTACCTCAAAGGGAGGTCTTTTGGAAATATCCCTATAGAACTTGATCTTAAGCTACGAGTAGTTGATGCATTTAATAGCGCGGGCGTCATGATTGATGCAATTAGAGGAGTGAAACTAGCAATAGATAGAGG
>JALZES010000085.1 GCA_030861915.1 Thermoproteota archaeon | reverse complement strand
CTCGTTATGAGTATACTTGGCGGTGCCTTTATAATTAGGGCTTTTGATATCGACAAGTCATTAGGTTCATTAGGCAGACCAACGCCAACTGGATTCATAAGGATATTTTCAGTTTTTGCAGGTCTTTTGATTATAATAGTGTCAATTGTAAATGGTTTTTCGAGCATTCCTAGTGAAGCCCTAGTTTCGAGAGATACGGATTTTATTGATATAGTTTCAAATAGGCTAATAATTGGAAATTTCGTGCACGGAACCATCACTCTGATGTGGATAGGAATTGGAACAATACTGATAGGATCTCTGCTCAGTAACTGGTTCAAAGGAAGCGTGAGGGCAATGTCTGATATCTTGCGTCTAGTTGTGTTGGCCTTACTTTACATTCCTATTCTACAGTTTACTTCGGTCCTAACTGAAGGGACAAATCCATTCACGTTAATCTCGTCGCTTTTTATAGGCCTCGCTATAACCCTAATAGTTGCAACCTTCTTGTTCCAATACTTTAAGAATAGGAAGGGTGGTGAAGTTCTTAAGCACTGACCGTTCGGATCGAATCCTTATGAGAAAGTACGATATGCATAGCTTAGAAACGGAGTTATTCTTCAGCTTCTAGTGGAATTTTCATGTGGATACAAGACATTCCCAAAAAGGCTATCGCTGACACAATTCTTAAGCATAGTGGGCTTTATAGTCTCTATGAAAAGAGACTTGAATCGAAAATCCTAGAGGAGACTCTTCCCAATCATATTGCGATCATCTTGGACGGGAATAGAAGATGGGCAAAGTACGGCCTAGCTGGAATGAAAAGTGGACATTTACAAGGAGCTGATACGGCAGAAGAGCTATTAAATTGGATCCACGACCTGGGAATAAGAATCACTACTCTATACGTCCTTTCTACAGAGAACCTTGATAGGTCTAATGACGAGCTAAATAATATTTATGAACTTCTTCAGCGAAAACTTGAAAGACTCTATGCGGATTCCCGAATTCACAAGCGACAAATGAAAATTAAAGCAATAGGCAACATAACCCTTCTTCCTGGTCCATTACAGGATATCCTCCAGAAGCTAGAGGAAGAGACCGCTAAGTATAGCTCAATGTTCTTGAATATTGCAGTAGCTTATGGAGGACAAAAAGAGTTGGTTGACGCCATAAGGCAGATAGCATCAAGAGCCAAGACAGGGCATATAAGAGTTGAAGATATTAATGAAAAAGTTATTGAGTCTTATTTGTATACCTCTCATCTTCCCCAGCCAGAACCGGACTTAATATTGAGAACCTCAGGAGAAAAAAGACTTAGTGGATTCCTTATTTGGCAAAGTGCATACAGTGAATTGGTCTTTATGGACGTTTTCTGGCCAGAATTTCGGAAGATAGATCTGATGAGAGCAATAAGAACATACCAATCCAGATTGAGGAGATTTGGCAAATGAAAGTCATGATAACGAAATCTGTCCATATTAAAAAAGATTAGGAAGGCATGCCGCTTCGAATTAGCAAACTTGAATCTCTAAAGACACGGGTCAGCGTGGTAACACAAAGAGGAAGAGGTAGCAAAATAACCAGAAAGAGTTACTAGAGACGAGATACATCTACCCTCTGCATGATGGAGGAAAGATCTGCGGGAGCAGTAATATTTTCGGTCGATTCCTCAATGAATGTAAATTTTCTGCTTCTGCAACATAGTGCCGGCCACTGGGATTTTGCCAAGGGCAATATTGAGCATGGAGAGAATGAATCTCAGGCCGCCTTCCGCGAAATACGCGAGGAAACTGGCATTGAAACTGTACATTTTTTTGAGGGATTTAGTGGAAAAGTCGAATACTATTACAGGCGCGAACGAAATTTGGTGCACAAGGAGGTCGTGTTCTTTCTTGCTAAGTCAGATTCTCAAAAGGTGATTCTATCAAATGAACATATCGGATACTCCTGGTGTGACTTTGATAATTCCTTAGCGAAATTGACTTATAAAAGCGCAAAAGAAGTCTTGATGCAGGCACAGAATTTTTTGAAGAGCACTTATCTAAAGTGAGCCGCAATCTCAGGATACGCTGTTATCCCATGAGAGTCCATTATTCATGCTATGCAGGGATCCATATTACAACAGGGTGGCACATATTATAATCACAGCAACTAAGAGATAACATTAGTAGGTTGAGGTTAGGAGTTGAAATTTTTTCG
>JALZES010000055.1 GCA_030861915.1 Thermoproteota archaeon | reverse complement strand
AAGCTTATTTTCGGGGTCAGAGAACTGCGTTTTTCCTCGGTTAACTAGTTTAACCAATTTCCATCGGTCTCTTCCTTTGATTTTCCGGCTAACTGCAACAGCCCATTTTTTGCCTTGTTCTATACTGGGCATACCTATAAACTCGACTATATCTAACACACCCAATCTTTTTTCCTCGCAGAATAATTCATTAGTTATAGCACTACGCCATACGTCTACTGCGCCGACAGTTTTCTGATTTTCATTTATGTTGATCACCCCGAAATAGACTACTTTATCCTCACCCTTGTTCTCTGGCATGATTATTCTAAATCGTGATCAAATAGAAAGGATTATTGAGTCCTTGCATTTTCGAAGTGACTCTCTAAAACTAATCCGATGTTATCTACTTTGATGTTCTTTTTAAATTCCCTGTTCTCCTCTTCGCAGAGTATTCTATATCTGTTAGAAGCGGCAAACCTTGGATGTAGCGATTCATACTGGCTTGCTAAAATTTCAATCAGCATACCCTTTCTTACCAGAGAGTCAGCAGCTCTTCTTGCATGTGATAACTTTATCCTTGAGATACCACATATCTGTTCTGGTGTCATCTTTCCATTTTTGACTATGAGAAGAAAGATTTTGGACTCGTCGGACGACAACTTTAGCTCAGTGCTAAGAACTTTTTCTAGGCTGGCGAAATTCACCGACAACGAAGATAGATAATGCTTGACGTTATTCTTTAAGATTGTGCATTTGCAGTATACTGTATTGTTCAACGGTTTTGGTCATTAATATGCTTAGCTTCTAAAACAACAAATTGTGATTAAAAGATTATGTGACTTCTAGTCCCCGAAGACACACTGCCATCAGGAGGTTGTGCACATGGTTCATCGCTGATGAAAAAAGAAAGGATATGCCGCTATTTTCAGTATTTAATCGTGTGTTAAGATATAATCGGAGGATGGCTTTCTTCAGGTTTCCTTGTAAAATCGAAAGCAGCCAGTTCGGAATTGAAATTTATTCTTGAGAAGCTGCAGTATCTCTTAAATCAACATCTGTTTAGAGGTGTACATTAGCTAACGCAATAGGTATGGTCCAGCAATGAGCATGATTACTATCACAATGAAAATAAAAGTTATAGCACTATTTACAGTCGATGGATTAATCTTTCTTCCCTTGGATTTTAACTTATTCTCAATTAGAGATCCGTACAGCTGGCCCCCATCAAAGGGACCGATGGGAAGCGCGTTTAATATGCCGACATTAAAGTTGATAAACCATAACCAGAACAGCATGTTAGAAATAGCAGGGAATGAGGACCCAAACACACCAGACTCGTATTTTGATGCCAGCGATTCGGAATAGGGCGCAGGAAATGGTCCCTCTAGAGTTGGGGGAGTAAGTAACAGGAGATATCCCCGAGGATCAAGGAAAGCTCTCTTGTAATTATCCAACGCCTCTGAAGGAGAACCCATTCCAATAATAGTGACTCCTAACAAACCATTCTCATTTATTCCCGATTTAGTATTGATGTTTCCCCGACTGTCCTTCCATATTACCTCTATACTGTCTCCCTCGCTGGATTGAAGGACCTTTCCCACGTGGCTCAATTCTGTTATTTTTTGGCCATCTATGGATTGTATTGTAGATCTTTGGCTAATGCCCAACTGTTCAGCCAGTGATCCTGGTCGAACCTCTCCTACCATTACACTGGGGCTCTCGTCGAAACCAGGCAATGGATTAAGAGTGGACACAACAAAATAAAGGGTGATCAAAGATGCTGCAGCAAGTATCATATTATTGAGGGGACCTGCTGTCAATATTGAACTTTTGTGCTTGAGAGGGGTCTTTTCTAATTCTTCCCGCTGAATATTCACAAACGCTCCGATAGGAAATATTAGAAAAAGTACTAATCCTGTCGATTCCACTTTAGCGTTATAAACTCTAGCTACTATACCATGACCAGCTTCATGGATAACGATCGTAATGACAAGAGCGATCCAACCGTATGTCCAAGGCAGCAACGGGTTTAGCCCTGGGATTAATAAGTTGGCTTGTGGTCCTATTTCACGTACTCCTTCCCTTGCTGCGGAATTCGAGAGCATGCTAGTGAGCCCAATAAAAAAAAGAACTATTGCCAATGCGGTGATTAAGGGCATAAGATAAGTACTGAACTCAGAGTAAACCCTCGCTGCTTTTGTTTTTGCTATTTTGTCAAAGAGATTCAGGCCTAATGGAGTGTGAATAAGAAACAATACAAATTTTCTTTCCACACGAACTTTACTCTGTTGCTGCAATTTGATTAATTTGTAGAGTTAGGTTATTTAAATTAATCCGCACTTATAGCTGACTCATATCGCAAACGAAGTTTTTAGGTTATGTACACATTTTACTCTCAACTTTATAATCATAATCAACATTAGGCTATTATATTAGGTTTGTAATAGTTAACACGAGTAGTTGTCTGGGTCACCAAAAGTTGAAAATGATACGAAGAGACTTATAGCCACTCCGCCATTGAATTTGCTTTTTAATCCAACTTTTGTAAATAGAAAGGACATATGGAACATAAACGTAACGTCGCTTCTAGAAATGCTTCTTGCAATTATTGACAGGGCCGACACTAAAGATTTGAGGATTTGTGGCCTCGCAGCTCTTTCATCCGCAATGATTCATAGAATAAAAGTCGAGAGTATATTCGAGCTTGAAAAAATTGCAATGCAGCATAGAAGCTTGCAATATACAAAGAAAGACGACCCCATACCAGAGCTTAAGCCAATTGAGGTTCCGTTTAGAATCGAATCTACCTACCCAGTTTCCTTGACCGATTTGTTATATGTCCTGGAAAACATGATTTCTGAACTAGCGAATCCTAAACAAAAGAAAAAACAAGTTGATTTAGAAGCAAATTCTTCATTTGATTTTAATCAATACCTGATAAGACTTGAGGAAATATTGAGGGAATATCAGGATCGTATCATAAACTCTGTCAGAATTGAAGGATCAAAATCGTTCAGGGAATTAGTTGCCAGTTTACAACCTATCGAAATTGCTAGAACCTTTATAGCAATGCTTTATCTGGGAATGAGTGATATGCTGGACATAGAGCAAAGAGAAGAAGTCGACGACATTAAAATGATCCTTAAAAATAAATAATTTCATGTTGAATTCTATACGTTATCCGGGGCACTAGGACAGAGGAGTTGTTTTCTCAAGATGAGATTAGTGCAAGGATCGAGGCGGCACTTTATTCGGCAGGACGACCACTTACAATAGACGAACTTATTAAGGCAGGAGGAATTAACTCAAGAGAAAAAACATTGAAGGTAGTTGCTGACCTGGTGAAAAAGATGAAAACTGTTTTTAAAGCTTTAGAAATCGACCAGTTAGAGGACGGAACTTTTGTTTTTCAGTTAAAACCCGAATATGCGCCTATCATCAAAAAATTTGCAAGCCAGCCCATAGTATCAGGAGGTGCTCTAAAGACCTTATCCTATATAACCTACGAACAACCAGTTCTTTCTAGGAGGCTTGTTCAAATTAGGGGCAGTCAAGTTTATTCTCATCTGAAAGAACTTGAACGGCTTGGTTTTGTCCAGCACGACAAGGTTGGAAGACTTAAAATATTTAAGACAAGTAAGAAGTTTCAGGATTATTTCGGTGTAGAAGACGTTAATACTTTAAAGGGAAGGCTTACAAACATCAAAGGTTAGTTGATACAGAGAGTGTAGAAGCATTAATAATAACGAATCTGTATTTCGAATCCTATGCGCAAATCAATAGAAAATCTGTCTGGGCGGAAATTCACAGGCGGCCATAAAGTCGCTATGAGGGGGAGGCGAAAATTTGAAATTGACAGATATCCCAATGAAGCCCTCTTTGGCGAAAACCATATTAAGACAAGGAGAGTTAGAGGCAACAATAAGAAGACCGCTGTGAAGTTTGGTGCATTTGTTAACCTAGCCGATCCTGTTTCGAAGAAGACGACCAATTCCAAGATATTGCAAGTGGTAAAAAATCCAGCCAATAAGGACTATGAAAGAAGAGGAGTGATTAGCAAAGGTGCCTTGCTAGAGACAGAGTTCGGTATAGCACGAGTAATATCACGGCCAGGACAGGACGGTTGTATTAATGCGGTACTTATAAAACAGTAGATTTGGCGGTTAGTCCTCTTAACAGGCGCTTCAGAAATGTCTATCTTTTCTGTTGGCCCTCTTTATCCAGAACCAGTGCTACTAGTAGAAGGTAAATCAAATAGGGAAGACAGAAAGTTTATTGTAGCAGCAGATCTTCATATAGGTTCTGAAACATACGGTGCTAAGAATGAAATTAATCTAAATTCAGAAATCCTAATCCAAAATATTAATGATAGGTTACTTAGTTTAGTAAAGTCGTCTAAGGCCAATGGAATAATATTACTAGGTGATCTCAAGTCAAATATTTCTGGAATAACAGGACTGGAGAGGCAAAGCATATCCACGGTTCTAGCTTCTCTTTCACACCAAACCGAGGTATACCTTGTACCAGGGAACCATGATAGTTTCATCAAATACATAGCACTGAATTCAGTTAATCTTATTTCACCCAGCGGGATGGTTCTAGGTGACATACTTTTTATACATGGGCATACAATGCCCTCAACTATAAGATCTTGTGTATCAAGAATCATAATGGGGCATGTCCACCCTGTTTTTCTAAAACCCAATAATATTGTAAGCGGACAAAGGGTATGGATTTATCTAAAGGTTAGAAAAGAGGCAGTCTTTCCAAATAGCGATGGGCTGCTGCAAATAATGGTAATGCCATCTTTCTACGGTATTAGTCGGGCACGCCATGACAACCGAAGGAAGGTCACGTCACCAATACTTGATCGTGTGGTGAAGGATCACGCAATTAAAGAAATGCTATGCTTGACGCTCGACGGTTCCATAGTGGCCGACCTTTCGTCCGAGGACGATATTCTTCTTTGATTATCCATGGAAGTAAAGAGACGCGATTAGTCGAGACTCCTGTAATTTCTTAGATAATCTATTGTAGGTTCTGACGAAGTAAGCCATTCAAGTGTCTTAACAAAAGAGATTGCCCCCTCTATGGTAGTTAAAACAGGAACCCGCATTTCTACAGCTTTTCTCCTTATCTGGTATTCATCATACAACATTCCGACATATTTTTCAATTGTAGAGGTCGAAGGGATATTAATTATGAAGTCAATTTTTTGCTCGAACAGTAAGTCAGCGATGTTAGGTTTTCTACTGGGCTCACTTAACTTGTACACTCTCTCTACTGATCCAAATAGGTTCGATTCGAGGAATTCAGCAGTATGCTCTGTTGCCATGATTTGATATCCTAAAGAAGAAATTAACGAAATTAAAGATAGGAGCCTAAACTTATTTTTCTGTCCTCCGACACTGATTAATGCAGATCCTGATAATGGTAGCGAGTACCCCGCTGCCAAATAGGCTTTCGAGAGTGCATCATAAAAGCTCTTTCCAAAACAAGCGACCTCTCCAGTCGAGTGCATTTCTACGCCAAGAACAATATCAGCGCCTTCTAACTGCATGAAAGAAAATTGAGGAACCTTGATAGCGAAAGCGGAAGTCTTCAACCATAGATCCTTGGCTGAATCCGGAAGACCTTTGCCCGCCATAGCTCTTGCTGAAAGACCAATCACATTGGCCTCTATGAACTTAGACACGAAAGGCATCGATCGGGATGCCCTCACATTAGCTTCAATGACGAATACTTCTTCATTTTTTACCAAGTATTGAATATTATAAGGACCTATGATGTTAAGGGCCTCACCTATCTTTGATGTATATTCTTTGATAGTTTCCAATGTTTTCCTGTCTTGTCTCCAAGGAGGTATACACATTATTGCGTCACCAGAATGAATGCCTGCGTTGTCTATGTGCTCAATGATCGAGCATACTATAACACCATTCTTTCCTGACACAGCATCCACCTCCACCTCTGCTGCCTCTTGGATGAATTTGCTAATCACGACAGGATGTTCAGGGCTGATGGTTGTTGCCGAGGCTAAGAACTGTTCGAGTTGGTGCTCTGCCCAAGCGACCTTCATTGCTGCGCCACTCAAAACATACGATGGTCTAACAATAACCGGATAGCCCACACTTTCAGCAAATTTCTTTGCCTCACTTACATCGGAAAATCTTTTCCATGCTGGCTGTTTGATATTTAGTCTGTCTAACAGCTTTCCAAACTTAGCCCGGTCTTCCGCCCTATCAACATCTTCGCTTCTCGTTCCTATAATCTTCGCTCCGCTCTTAGATAATTTAGGAGTAAGATTATTCGCCGTTTGTCCCCCTACACAAGTCACTATCCCGCACGCTCTCTCTCTTTCATATATGTCAAGGACCCGTTCAAAGCTTAACTCCTCGAAGTAGAGGCGATCAGAGATATCATAATCAGTGGAAACGGTCTCTGGATTGCAGTTAATTATCGATACGTTTCTGATACCATTGTCTTTTAGACCCCATACCATATTAACTGTGGCCCAATCAAATTCAACGCTGCTTCCTATCCTGTAAGGACCAGCCCCAACTACAATGGTACTCGGCTCATCTTCATAAATTTGGATATCGTCATTGTCGCCGTTATAGGTCATATACAGATAGTTAGTTTTAGCGGGCCACTCAGCAGCAAGCGTATCTATTTGTTTAACTACCGGTCTTATTCCAAATTTGTGTCTTAAGCTTCTTACCTGTTTCTCATCAATACCCAAACATCGTGCAATTTGTCTGTCTGAGAATCCAGTTTTTTTTGCCTCTGCAATTAAGAATTCATCAAATGCTGAAGCACGTAGGCGATTTTCTATTTCTATAATATTATTTATACACAATAAGAACCAGGGATCTATGTGGGAAAGCTGGTTGATTCTCTCCACGGGAATTCTTGCTTTTAAGGCCCGAAGAACTGTGAACATTATACCATCGTCCGGATGAAGAACTGATTGTTCGATCTTTTCTATTTCCTCATGGGAGTAAGCTTCATCGTTGTTCGCATCCGACATAAGTCCGTCTTTATCTATATCACACATTCTGATCGCCTTTTGTAGTACTTCTTCGAAATTTCTTCCTATTGCCATTACTTCTCCAACTGATTTCATTGTGCTTCCTAATCTTCGCTTGACATGCTCAAATTTCTGAAAATCCCAGCGTGGCATTTTTAAAGTGATGTAATCGAGAGAGGGCTCAAAACAGGCGGTAGTAGCCTTCGTTATCCTATTCGTAAGTTCTGGAAGACTATAACCAAGACCAATCTTCGCGGCTATGTATGCGAGCGGGTAGCCTGTCGCCTTACTAGCCAGAGCAGAAGATCTTGAAAGTCTAGCATTGATTTCAATAGCGCAGTATTCTTCAGAAAAGGGATCCAACCCGAACTGAATATTACATTCTCCGATAATGTTACATTGCGAGATGGCTCTCTGGCCCGCCGAACGGAGTTTATGGTATTCTATATTGTTGAGAGTTTGAGACGGCGTAACTACTATATTGTCTCCAGTGTGGACTCGCATTGCAAGTACATTTTCCATATTACAGATCACCGCATTATTTCCGTGGCTGTCTCGTATTAACTCGTACTCAATCTGCTTCCAATTCCCCACATATTTTTCAATTAACACTTGATGGACTACGCTGAGGGATAAGCCGCGCTGCACAATTTCTTCCAATTCGTATTCATTATAAGCCACACCACCGCCCCTCCCTCCAAGCGTATACGCTACTCGAATAATAACTGGAAAACCCATTTCCTTAGTAATTCCCTTGGCCTCAGACAGCGAATAGGCTGGCGAGCTAGGCAAGACGGGAACCTCGCTTTTCTGCATCGCCTCCTTGAACAGCTGCCTGTCCTCCGTAATCCTGATACCTTCTATTTGTGTCCCTAGAACGTTTATCCCGTATTTATTCAGTATTCCTTCATCTTCTAGGGTCACACCACAATTAAGCGCAGTCTGTCCTCCAAAGGCCAACATTATAGAATCTGGTCTTTCCTTTTCTATGACTCTTTGTACATATGCTACACTGATAGGCACCAAATACACCTTCTCAGCAAACCTGCTATCTGTTTGAATTGTAGCAATATTCGGATTGATTAGTACGCTTCTAACATTATCTTCTCTTAAAGCCTTGAGACATTGAGAACCGGAGTAGTCAAACTGGCGGTCAGGATTACTGACTTTCGCCCGCTTCTCCGATTTTAATTGCGCCGCTTCCTATAACAAGAACTTTTTTTATTGATTCATGCTTGGGCAATTTTTCCTCCATTTATTGCGCTTTTCCTATCCAACTTAACTGATTCGCCTCTTCTTACAAGATTGCCTCTGTTCTTAATCAGTTCCCAAAACCTGTCGAATACGAATGTGCAGTCATAGGGGCCCGGAGAAGCCTCCGGGTGAAACTGAACTGCAACAATAGGTTTTTCGTCATGTTCTATTCCTTCCACAGTTGTATCATCAATATTTGAAAACCATATTCTAAACCCACTCCCGTTTAGGCTTTCTGGCCTAATCCCATAACCGTGGTTTTGGGTGGTGATATAAGTCTGGCCATTGTTTAAGTCCTTACACGGTTTATTTTGTGCTCTGTGGCCAAATTTTAATTTGAACGTTTTGGCACCAGCTGCTAAAGCCAATATTTGATTTCCAAGGCATATACCCAATGTTGGGGTTGATGTATCGATTAACTTTGTGGCGGTCTGAATTGTCTCCTGACAATGCGTGGGGTCTCCGGGGCCATTGCTTATTATAACGCCAGCAGGGTTATATTTCATGATATCCTCATAACTAGAATCCCAGGGCAATAACACAGCCTTATATCCAGACTTTATAATATTTCTTATTATGCTGTATTTTGTTCCTGTATCTACAAGTACAATGCATTCTTTCTTATCATCCCCATACTGACGCACATGACGTGCTGACACTTCATTCATGAAATTCCTGCCCTCGTAGTTCTCGTTTTCCATCAATTCTAATAACCTGGATTTCTCAGCAACATGATTACTGGAGACAGACATTGCTCCCGCCATCACTCCCCTGACTCTAAGTTTCTTGGTGAGCTCTCTCGTATCAATTCCATAGATTCCTGGAATTCTTTCTTCGTATAGCCACTGATCCAAAGTTTTGATGCAGGTCCAGTGACTTGCAATAATCGACAGATTGTGAATCAGAAGGCCCTTTATTTGAATTTGATCCGATTCAAAGTATTTTGGTAGTCCATAAGGGTCCTGCAGCTTGTTGCTAGGAACTCCATAATTCCCGATGAGAGGATAAGTTATGCATAAGATCTGCCCTCTATACGACGGGTCCGTAAGTGTTTCAGTGTATCCTACCATACCTGTATTAAAAACCACTTCACCTGCAGAGTCAGTCGGATATCCAAATCCGATGCCTGAATAAGAGCTACCGTCATCCAGCATCAGTTTAGCTCTATAACCACTATACAATTGCTTAAGTCTAGGAATTTTAAACCCTAAAATAATTTTAGATATAGAAATTTAAGTGTTACACTTGTGCTCATTTCTTACCATATCGGCACTCAGGTCTGGCCGCAATAAAAAATACTTCTGGATTAATGTCTCGTGTTCTTGCTCTCAGTCATTTTAGCCATCCAACCGGTATATCTTGATAAAGCCCATTTGGCAATACTCTTCTAATTGAAATTGGTAGTGCCTTGGCTTCTAACTCCAGGGCAGCAAGGGATACAGAATCTTTAACTTCCCCGGGAACTCTGATTAGCGAAGGGGCACCTAATGATAGTTGCAGCGACCTTGCACCTGTTATCCTTGCCCTCTCAAATCTCGTGAGTGAAAGCGGGCCTACCAGAATTTGTTTACCGCTATAAGTTATTTCCTTGAGTTCAAATTCAACTTCGTCGTATGTGACGATTTCGTCCTCTGGACGAGTCATTTTCTTTGTCTCGTCTGGACGTTCTTGATGACTATCCTTACCCTCGATGAGAACTTTGGCGGAGCTAGCGGTCTTCTTGGTTGTGTTGCGTGAGTCCACTTTACTCTTACTTAAAGTAGCCTTCTTGGTAGGTTTTTGTTTTGGATGAGTGGCCTTCTTATTTGAAATGGATTTACTTGAAGATTTTACTACCAAGAACACAGCAAAAGATAATAAATATCTAATTAAATGTTGCGAATTTTGCAAATACCCTTGGTGTCGTTCGATTTATATTTTGGTATTATTGGTCATACGCTTCGAGGGTGTAATCGGAATGGAAGGAGGTTCAGTTTCGAGGGTTAAAGTAATTCTTGAAATTTCAAGCAAAGGCATTGCAGAGGGTGAAATAGTACGTCATTCCTCCCCCTTGACTTCAGCCGCAATTTTAAAGTCATTGCCGATGCAGAAAAGAGTGAATAAATTCGAAAATAGATTTGTATATATGGAAACACACCTAGGATTAGGGAGAGAAAAACAGAGAACGCGCTTCGAAAGGGGCGAAATGGCATTTATGACTCTCAATGGCTCAATATGTGTATTCCTAACTGACACCATCTCAGCACCTATGAATCCGCTTGGGTTCGTAGGATCTCATTTGGATTTATTGGAAGCGGTTGAGCCAGGAGATTTGCTTATTATAAGGCGAGCTACAGAAAGTTAGATAAACAAATATGCTCTGCTACGTAACTAACCTGTAGACTTTATGGCCGCTGTACCCACCGATACTCATTATTACCCCTTTGGATTCTAGAGATTTTATATAGCTGTTTGCAACAGAGATCTTAACGCCGGAAGCCCTAGCGAAACCTTGTGTTGTTATTGCCTTCATATTCTGGAGCGTCTTTCTACCCTGAGATTCTTCTACGAACACAGCCAGCTTTTGTTTCTGTCTTCCCCTATCTTCTACCTTTGCGCCATCTTCTTTTTTATCCTTCTTTGTTCCTCCGGACTCCGCTGACGTTGATTTTTCAGAATACGAGCCAGACTTTTTCTTATTTGCTTCCATGCTGGTTTAGTGACTGAACCAACTTATAAGTCATAATCATTCTGAAGTTCGTAGCCGCATTAAATGAATATGACTCTATACTTCAGATAAGAAACTAAATTAAACAAGGTGTTACTGGAGACGCAAAAGGTATAGCAAGGGTAGCGGTGCTCTAGGGTGAAAAATAATTTGAGAAAGAATGATACTAAAGGTAAAAAAATAGTTTATGATGAAGATCCATGACGTAATAAAGTTTCATAAGCCTGCGTCGAAAAATCACAATTACAATGGC
>JALZES010000015.1 GCA_030861915.1 Thermoproteota archaeon | reverse complement strand
CATGTATGTTCGCTGTTTGACTAAATACTGCGTCATATCGTCTTCGTTCGCTGGTTCATGCACGCATACTACAAAGCCCGGTCGAATCTTGTTCTCTAACGTGGGGGAACAAGATGCCGAATCTAGCGGCCAATCTCCAAGGTATGCTTGTTGGGCTAGGGATTTCAGGCTCTGGATCTCTAAAGAGAAAAGAAACCTGGAGACAGCAGTTCGAATCTGCTCCGGGCTACTTTATTCTTTTTTGAGTTTCTACCAAAGTTCCATCTTTCATTTAACGTGTATAGTATTAATTTGGATCAACCGCCAAATGGCCACGAAGTTTTTAAACTTCTTTAATTTTTTACAATATTCTTATCCAAATTGCTTGAGCTTTCTACACTAGTGGACCTGCCTTCTGAATCTCCTTTGGCATCTTGCCAAACTTCTCGAAGTTTTTCACAAATAGCCTTGCAAGTATTCTTGCTGATGATTCATACTTTTTCTTGTCCGGCCACGTGTTCTTTGGATCAAGGATCTCTGTTGGTACTCCACTACAAGATACGGGGATATCCAAGTTAAATATGCCATCATTCACGAAGTTTATTTTTTCTAAACTGCCAGTTAGAGCAGCCTTTACCATGGCCCGTGTGTAAGACAAATTTATTCGCCTGCCCACACCGTAAGGTCCACCCGACCAGCCAGTATTTACTAGGAACACTTTTGTTCGGTATTGGTCAATTTTGCGTCCAAGCATATCAGCGTATACTTTAGCATGTAGAGGCATAAACGGAGCCCCAAAGCACTGTGAGAAAGTCTCCTTTGGTTCTGTTATTCCCCTCTCTGTGCCAGCCAACTTGCTTGTGTATCCCGACATAAAGTGATACATTGCAGATTCTTTACTCAATTTGGCGATCGGAGGCATCACACCAAAAGCATCTGCAGTTAAAAAGATGATAACCTTTGGGTGACCTGCGATGCTTGGAATAATTGAATTTGGTATAAATTCAAGAGGATATACAGCACGAGTGTTTTCTGTAAAGGTGTCATCAGAAAAATCTGGCTCCCTTGTTCCATTTTTCACCACAACGTTTTCCATAACTGTGCCAAATTTTATTGCATTCCAAATTTGCGGCTCATTTTCCTTTTTCAAATCGATGCATTTGGCGTAGCAACCACCCTCAAAATTGAAAATACTATTATCAGACCAACCATGTTCATCGTCGCCTACTAATCTTCGTTCAGGATCTGCTGAAAGTGTGGTTTTCCCGGTCCCTGACAAACCGAAAAACAACGCACTATTGCCGTCCTTGCCGACATTGGCCGAACAATGCATGGGAAAAACCCCCTTTTGTGGCAGAAGGTAGTTCAGAGTAGAAAACATTGCCTTTTTTAGTTCTCCTGCATAAGAAGTCGAACCGATAAGAATAATTCTTTTTTTGAAATTCAAAATGATAAACGTCTCTGCCTTTGTGCCTTCGGTTTCTGCCATTGCTCCAAAGTCATTTACAGATAAGAGAGTGAATTCTGGTTCATGGTTTTTGAGCTCCTTTTGGGTCGGCCGTATAAAAATTTGGTTCGCAAAAAGGCTATGCCATGCCTTATCAGTAATGACCCTTATCGCTAATCTTGTGTCGGGGTCTGCTCCGACAAAACCATCAAAAACATAATATTCTTTTCCCTGGACATGTTTTTTCATTCTATTGAAAATCTTGTCAAAATTGTTTGCAGAAATTGGATGGTTTATCTTTCCCCAATCTATTTTATTATGGGTTGTCTCATCTTCGACAAGGTAGCGGTCATCTGGCGATCTTCCTGTAAATTTTCCCGTTCTAACTGAAAGTCCACCTGTAGAGGAAAGAGTACCTTCTCCTTTCTGAATGGCAATCTCTATAAGCCGCGGTACGGACAAATTTCTGTTTACCTTGCCAAGTCTGATATCCATCTCCTCAAGTTGCGACATACACCTAGCAGGTACCGCCTTGGGAATGTCATTCATTGCCTGCCTAAATACAAATTAATTGTATATTTAATTGATTTCCTATCATTATATAGAAGTCTGTTCTAAGAAGAAATTGCAGGCCCATTTGCGTCAACTCTTAGTTCGCCCTGTAAATTCTCTGCTTTAAATCGTCACCGCACAATTTTGTTGATAAAGATAATTACATCGCCGCCATCAACAAGAGATAGATCATGTGAAACTACATGTTTCATTTAGCCATAGTTCAACGTCTGCCCTCGATCAAAGTCGATAAATCAATGTTAAAGAATGTTTTTAAAATTCCAATATATGTCGTTACCGGCGGTGGAATCTCTTTTTCGCATGCCACACCCGAATTCCACGCGTTTATCCATATAATCATGCTGTGAAACATATTTAGAAATCTTCGATGTTCTCTCTGAACGACCTCTAAGGCATCAATGTATTTTTCAGACAGCAACCATGCCGCGGTAAAATCGACGCAAGTATTTCCGTAAATTGCATTAATCTGTTCAGATAGGCTTTCGGCGTAGCAAAAGGGCTTTTTGCATACAAAGAATGGGAATTCAGCTTTGGCTGGAATCATCAGGTCCAAGGGTGACCATATTGTTATAATTCGTGCCCCATTTGATAGCTCTTTTTCAAACCGCTTAGTCATTTGACGAATGATTTTAGCATCTGTGAACCAAAATAGTATTACAGTAGCGTCTGAAAATGAGGTCTTTCTTATGTCTTGATTAACTATATGAGCATTTTCGATACCAGTTATCCTGGCGGAGGCCTCATTTGCTATTGACTTTTTGATCTCGATTCCAACAGATCTTTTGACATTGAATTCTTTTGCCGCTATACTTATGGTGCTATTCGTGCCACATCCGAAATGATAAAAGATATCTGTCTTTCGCAACCGAGCAAATCTAAATATTTTTCTGATTACATTCTCGGGCAAAGACACATCTTCGCCCTTCAGAATCGATTGGGGCAATGAAGAAAGGAAATGTTGTATCCTCAAGCAGCAGTGATCGTACGGTACATGGTAATTTCTTTGTATGGTACATGGCACTGTTAGGATATTGATATCATATATATATGATATAACGATAGAATACGGCTTCTCTCACAGGAGTATGTGATTTACCGATGGGAGAGGAGTAATTATTTTAACGTTGTAAGCCATATGGTTTCAATGTCTTTAAGAGTTCAACCACTGATTCACGCGGAGATAAGCGTGATACCCATGGTTTCTGGCAGAGACAACAACAACACGGGAATGAGCAAATACATAGCCAAGGCATTTGACGCCATTCGTGGAATAGAAGGCATTAATGCTGTGCTGACGGCTATGGGAACCCAGATAGAGTCAAGCGATTTTCAAAACATACTGAAGGCTATTAACGCTACTCACGATTCGCTAAGGAAAGAAGACAACATAAAGAGAATAATCTCTACCATCAGAATAGACGAGAGACGAGATAAATCAGCAACCTTGGATGATAGAGTACAATCGGTGCTAGACCAATTATAGAGGACAGACGCTAATAACTTCCCATTTGTTAGTGTCATACCACGCGCGTGAACAGTTCAGTTCAGAAAATGGGGGGAAACTCTTCGCCGTTTCGTTCCTACGTGCCTTCCCCATTTCCTGTGTGAAATACATCGAACTCAGGGCTAACCCTGATATTCTCCTTGCAGAACAGGTAAATATCAATTTCAACCCTCATATATTACAGATTAGATAGAATCTTCTAAATAGATAGCAAGAAGAAAAAGTGAAAAGAATTCTCTTTAGCATTTATGTAGTATTTTTTACAGATGTCAGCAACTCAAGGCTTCCTTGCAAAATCGAGACACTCGGTTGTGGACGCAGTTACACTTCAATGAAAACTGTATCATTTTCCACAGTAACTTTGTACGACTCGAGACCCTTTAATTTCTGAGGAAACCAGATCAGGTTTCCGTTGGTAGCATCCCATTTTGCACCGTGCCAAGGACAAGTCAGCTCTTTTCCAGCAAGTTCACCTTCATGAAGTTCAGCGCCTGCGTGGCTGCATATATTGTTTATTGCATAATAACTGCCATCTACATTAGCAAGCAATATTTCCTTCCCTCCGGCGGTCGCGTGGCTCATTTTTCCCTGAGGAATATCAGATGTTTTTCCGACAACTACTCTGGCCATAATAAACGTATACACATGGGGATGCCATATTTAACTTTCATTACCTCGTA
>JALZES010000129.1 GCA_030861915.1 Thermoproteota archaeon | reverse complement strand
GCCTCTGGCAATCCCGCTTTTTGTCGTATCTGGAGACGAGTCATCCCCTCTATGTACGCCCCTGACATTGACTTCCACCTGATATACTTCATCTGTCGGAAAAGTAATTGTCTGCGAATCAGTCGAGTTTACTGCGGTAAGATTTTCTGCTCTAACTACCTCTGTTCCATTGACATCAAGAATCGACATGTCGTATATAACATTTGCATTTAAAGCCTCGCCCGAAAAGGCGTCTGAAAAGTTAATGTAAATGGTAGACTCGACGCCGGCTCTTAGCTGTTTTGGCTCCCAAGATACCATAGCATGGATTCCCCCCGTATCTGTTGTAAAGTCTGAGGAAGTATTTTGAGTGGTGGTATTATCAGCCATAGGTGTTAAACTGAAGGACATAAAGTCAATTTTTCCGTCTGTGCTACTTGTGGCAGAATTATCAGCGGTTGAAACATTCTTCATATCATCTTGGCTTGGGCCAGAGATATTAGTATTACTATTAACGGCTGTGGTAGCGTTACCATCGCTAGTAATAAGGCCACCACCATATCCCCCAGTCATGCTGGCACCTAAATCTAAGATCTGGTTTTTATTGATCAAATAATGTACTATAATTGTATCATTTGCAGTGAAAGGGTCAATAGCTAGCGCTCTCCCTGTGAGGGGTTGGTCGTTTACAGTTGCAGCGAAGGTGGCAGGAGAGCTAGAAGCACCAACACTTTGTAGAAATGCATTTGGAATCTTTATCTCCTCGTGAACAAAAATATTTTGTTCTTGTATTCTTGTAGTATTCCAATCGAAAGGCATTGACCAGGAAATCTCCCGGGTTTGAGGATCATAGTTAAAACCTTGTATTTCATCATAATATGATATTAACGTGCTGTTATAGTTCTGCCCGGTATGTGTCAAATTGTGGTATGTTATATCGCCGATACTCAGATATGAGTCAAATTTTGGTGCATTTTCTGGAGTGAAAATATTTCTGACATTGTCGATTCCAAAGATTCTAACCTCAATATGATAAAGACCGCCTTCTACCAAGATAGGACCTCTGATGTTTACAGTTCCGCCGGGGTCAGCAACAAGTGCATTTTGAAAGGGATCTCGATCACCGAATACCTGAAGTGATCCACCCTCGGTTGGATCTACTTTTATGGTTAATAATCCATTTGGAGCATGAAAAAAGTCTCTCAAAAGAGGCTTGCTATCTTGTGGTGCACTTGCTTTCCTAATGGCTATCTCGTATGTTACAAATTTAATAGTTTGATTATCTCTTTCATCGTATAACCGGAACTGAAGAAAGGCATTTTCCTTACTCTCGGTAGTCAGAATTGGTGGACTAATTTTTACAAAAAGACTTGCCTGTCTGTCACCTACTGTGGCAGGAGGAAGGTTTTCTGCAGTAAGACCATCTCCATAGATTTGGGGAGTATATGCTCCAAATGCTCCTAATGAAACTAGTGAAAAGGCAACTCTTACGAAAACTTTCATGATTACATCATTTTTTTCTACCCTGTTTGGACTGAAAGAGCGTGTGGCTGGCTCATGAAGATTCAGGGCGGATAAAAAGGAGTGAGCAGAAGATGAAAAGGTTGAGTGTGTCAAATTTTCACTTGGGATCGAGTCATGGAGTTGTGCATATATAATTATATACCGTCTGATTTTTTCCCATGCAATATCAAATGAGTTCCACGCGGTATTTTACTATTATATCTTCATCCTCGGGAAGGCTAAAGATTCTGCACTGCAAGGAAGAAGAACAACGTACCTTGACTAAGCAGCCACTAGCTTGTCTATAGTATTGATGAATTCTTCCAATTTATCCTTCGGCACTACCGCTCCACAAGCCCTCTCGTGTCCGCCACCGCTTCCTCCCATGTTCGAGGCGACTTCATTTACGATTCGGCCCAAGTGAACACTGCAGGCATTCGATGCTCTAATTGAAATAATATATGAGTTTATATCATCTTTAAGACGGTAGACCATGGCCACAGGTTTTTCAGATATTCCGAGAACGAAATTTACGATAACGCTGGCTGACAGATCTGCGATGCTTTGAGTGTATGCTACATTTTTCTTTGCAACGATAGAACCCTGAACAGCCCTGACTCCGTCGGATACTTTCTTTGCATAGCGCTCTGCAATGGCAAATCCTCCTTCTATTTCATGAGGATACTTCATTTCTGACAATGTATTTACTGCTTTGACAAGAAATTCCTCGTTGTGTTGATTTGAAGATATCATGTAAGAAAGAGCAGTAGCTTCTAACATCAGAAATTGCCTATCGTATCTTGACACTATGCTCGAGGCTAGCGGTCTACATTCCATGTAATCAGTTAGAGCGGCCGAAGCGGCAAAAAACGCTGCGTGCGAGTCGAGTTTGTTCTTGTATTTACTATATATTTGTACCGACGTGCATTCTTCGACTGAATGGATTAGTGTAACTCCGGTTTTTTTCAATTTTTTTCTTAGTTCATCGCCTATATCATGATGATCGAAATATGTTACCTTAATTCCCTTAGAGATTATCTCTTTTACGAGGCCAACAAATTTATCCTCAGTTTTCCTGCTAAGACCCAGATCGCAGATAAAAAGCCTTTTGGGCTTGCCTGTGCTTTTGGTACCACTACTGCTGCTATTATTGTTATAATCATTATTATTATCATACTTTGCTGTTGGGTTCTCCATAGTTGACAAGGAAGGTTCTTTATTGTTTTTGTCAGAGATAAGATACCGACCGGAGAGAGCAACCCTGCTTGAAGAAATTGAGAGGGACTTCGAATTGGTGCTCGAACTAGAGTACATAGGGGAATCGGTGCTGGTCTGTATCGGCTCAGCAGCATTCGGTGCTGTGCTGGCGATTTTTTGAAGCTTGGATAAAATATTTGCGTAATCAGCCAGAACTATTTGGGTTCTTTTAGTCTTAGAGACAGCTTTTATCAGCGCTGCCGACAAAATACCGTCGACATCTTCCCTGTGTGATAAACAAACAATAGAAGACATTTCTAACTAAATTCTAAAAATTCCCAGATATGTTGAGAAATCAGGAGTGATATATCTTTTGCTTTGGCACTGTCTTCTTCTTTCTTTGTTTATATTTATAACTTCATGCTCCGTAACACCAATGCTTCCATTGCAATGTCTTGGTCTAGCAATATAATGGCTCAATAATGAACAAAAGTCGTCCAATTGAATCATCGAAAATCCCTTAACCTCCTAGTATCGGCTGATGATATAGAGACGTCAGTTAAGCCAAGGAACAAAAGGATACATAATAGAAACTTGGAGAGCTCACCACGCTGGACAAATCTAGACTCCACTGAACTTAACTAACAAAAGAGGCGACAAAGAAAATCAAATCAAAAGAAAATCAAAAGAAAAAGCGGGATCGCCACGTATGCGACTGACAATAACTGCATTTGCTCAAAGCGTAGGTTTTCCATGGCAACTACTTGTGTGCGCGTCTTCGTTCTTTACGTACCAAAGGACCAAACAAAATCACTCCAATACTACTATCATTGATGGTGGCTATCGTATTTTATTACGATAGCTTGTAGTTTAGTTGTTCAGGTGCCTTGGGCTATTGGTAATGGCAGGCTGAACACCTCGCCGAAGCTTGATGCTTACACCTCCATCCCATCAACGCTATCTTCTATAGCCGCCCTCCTCCTTTCGGAAGGATGTCTTTTCTCGGGAAAGGCTTCCTCCTTAGATGCTTTCAGGAGTTATCCTAAGCAGCTTAGCT
>JALZES010000120.1 GCA_030861915.1 Thermoproteota archaeon | reverse complement strand
ACTCTGGGAAGCTCCACTGAAACTATATCTCCCAATTGTTTCTGAGCGAAATCAGAAATTCCCATTGTGGCTATTCCTTCTTTTATCACAAGCCATTCATGCTCTCTTGAAAATCGTATCTCTCCTTCGCTCATTGTATGTTATATATCTGGTAAGGATTTCTAAGAATATGTTATTTTCGCTTGTAGAAACGAGTAGATGGGGTAATCTTTGATCTATACATTTTACCTCCAATATCTATTTCGATTTCCTGAGCCGACGATACGTTAGGAGAAACAAAGCACATTCCGATTGATTTCTTTAAAGTGGGAGAATAGCTCCCGCTTGTTACGTGACCAGCCATCATTCCGTTAATTTGTACCCTACTCCCATGTCTTGCTATTCGCTTTTCTAAAACTTCAAATCCTACTAGTTTTTTAGAAATTGGCCTATCGGAAAGAGCTTGTTTTCCTACAAAGTCAGCCTTTTCCAGCTTTACCGTCCACTTAAGAGGGACCTCAAAAGGGGTGGTTGTTTCGTCCATTTCGTTGCCATAAAGCATAAGCCCCGCCTCTAATCTCAGAGTGTCTCTTGCTCCAAGCCCAGCGGGTTTAACGTTATACGTCGAGCCTTTCTGCAAGAGCTTCTCCCAAATACTGGTTCGGGATGAATCAAACAAGAGCTCAAATCCATCTTCACCTGTATATCCGGTCCGGGAAATTAATAGTTCATTTTTTGTATTTTGCATGTCTTCTTTACCTTCCTCACTTTCGTGGTCTTGATTGGTTTTTCCTTGGGCAGAAATACTCGTTATAATAAAATCAAATGGTTTTAATCTCGCCAAATTCAGTTTGGGAAATACTTGTTCGATAACATTTAGAGCAAGAGGTCCCTGAACCGCCAACAGGACCGTATCGTCACTGATATCTGTGACAACAGCAGCTGACTTAGAATGAGAAGATATCCATTGAAAATCCTTTATTCGATTAGAAGCATTTACAACTACAAGATACCGCGCGCTGTTAATTCTATAGATAATTAGATCGTCTATTATGCCTCCATCATTGCGGCAAATTGGTGAATATAATGCCTGGTTATCATCTAGTATTGAGATATCATTTGTTGCTAGCATCTGTAGCACGTGGAAGGCCTCGGTACCCGTGACTTCAAAACGCCCCATATGGGACACGTCAAATACGCTAACATTATGTCTTGTATTGATATGCTCTTCAATGATTCCGGAATATTGCAAAGGCATTTTCCATCCGTGGAAGTCTACAATCTTTGCACCGTACTTGATATGTAAATCATAGAGTGGTGTTTTCACAACTTATATCCATTATCAAATAACTACAAATTGCTTTTGGAGGGTGTCAGACACTACGACTAGTCAGTCGGCTATTGGGGGAAATCTATTATTATAATCCAACTACAACCCTGACCTGTCATGACTGTAGGCGCCCCCCATATATACTGGCGTTATTTAGATTGTATTGTATTGCATAGCATAATCTCAAAGGTGGGGCTCGGTGGAGCTAATTAGAAAACCAGAGTGGATCAGGCTGAAGACCCCGTCAGGCAAAATTTACACAAATGTAAAACAAACTCTCAGATCACTTGAGCTTCAT
Source organism: Thermoproteota archaeon (assembly GCA_030861915.1). GTDB lineage: Archaea > Thermoproteota > Nitrososphaeria > Nitrososphaerales > Nitrososphaeraceae > TH5893. The sequence goes on along the minus strand of JALZES010000120.1, from coordinate 10,231 downwards.
ACCGTATGTGAAGAAGCAAGATGTCCTAACATTTCTGAATGCTGGGCTATGGGAACGGCAACAATAATGGTGATGGGGAGTATTTGCACTAGAGGTTGCAGGTTTTGTTCTGTTACCAGCGGAGGCCCCGGACTTCTTGATTCGAAAGAGCCTGAAAACGTCGCCACTGCGATAAGGGAGTGGGGTCTGAACTATGTGGTGATTACGTCTGTTTGTAGGGATGATTTGGAAGACGGAGGAGCAGATCATATAGCTAAAACGATAAGAGCAATTCACGTAAAGTGTCCTCAGACTGTTGTCGAGGCTCTAATTCCGGACTTTAGAGGAGACTGGGAGGCTATCGAAAAGATAGTAAGGGCAGGTCCGCAAGTCATAAGCCACAATATTGAAACAGTAGCTAGGCTATCACCGACGGTAAGAGATTCCAGGGCAACCTACAGTCAGTCTCTCATGGTTCTTCAAAAAATCAATGATTTTAACACAAAGATATACACAAAATCATCTTTAATGCTAGGACTAGGAGAATATGAACCTGAAATTATTGAGACTATGAGAGACTTGAGATCGATAAAGGTGAGTATTCTCACAATGGGGCAATACCTGCAACCAACCTCACGGCATCTGCCGGTTGTCCAATATATCACACCTGAGAGGTTTAATTGGTTCGCTCAAGTGGCAAACCAAATGGGGTTTTCTTATGTAGCTTCCGGCCCGCTAGTAAGAAGCTCCTACAAAGCTGGAGAATTTTTCATTCGAAAAATGTCGCGATAATAAGGATTATAGTTAATGCGCAAGGAGTGTTGGTACGGCGTACATTCCCGCTTGGGTACAGATTACAGAATCGAGCTTATGTGGACATTGTACACACGCTGGCTCGAAAATGCCAGCCTTACTTGCTTGCTAAGCTGACATTCCTAGCTAGTTTATAATGTCCCGTTATGTAGGTCAAACACATTTTTTGCCAATTCCTGTCTTAATGTATTCTGCACACGAGTGTAGCACCGCATCCCTGCTTCGGCTGTATTTTGGCTTCCAACCGATGCCCTTTAGCTTTGAACAATCTAGCCAGAAATCGGGTACGTCACCTTTCCAACCTCTTCCATCCTCAAAGTCGTTCTTAAACACCTTCTTCACTTTTTCACTTCTAAGGGAAAGCTGATCCATTAGTATTTCAGCAATTTGTAATACTGTAATTGTGTCATCAGATCCTATATTGAATACTTCGAATTGAGGCTTTTTCTCATAGCTTTCTTTATTGGTTTGGGTGCCACTTATATTGGCAGAATCATCCACATCAATTTCTTCTTGTCGCATGTCACCATTTATGTTTTCAACTGAGCTGCCGGAATTTGACCACATCCTTCCAGACAGCAGCATAAGTGCATCGACACAATCTTCAACGTAAAGGTATGATTTGTCCTGCTGGCCATTTCCCAATATATCTAAAAAATCCGGGTGCGTTGACAGCTTTGTAATAAAATCGTAGATCACACCGTGAGTATTTCTAGGGCCTATGATATTGGCTAACCTTGCAACTATACAGTGAATACCGAACATATGGCAATAGCCTGAGATAATAGCCTCACCGGCAAGTTTAGTTGAACCGTATAAAGAGATCGGATTTAGAGGAGAGTAATTCTCGGGAGTAGGTCTTTTGTCTGCTTTTCCGTATACCGTAGAAGAGGACGCAAAGATTAGCCTTTTTTTCTTGTTCCTTATTCTTTCTTCTTGTTTATCATTTCCGTTCTCATTTTTATGGTCGACGACTTGTTGGCTCTTTCTTATAGCTTCAAGTAGATTATATGTCGCTTGCACATTTTGTTGAAAATCTATGTGAGTGTTCTCGGTTCCAATTGCAACCTCTGGGTTTGCAGCCAAATGGAAGACCATATCAGAACTGTCGACTATCTTTTGCAGCGTAGAGGATTTTTTTTCATTAAACTTAGAATTATCAAGTAAATCGGCGTGGACAAATTCAAAACGTGGTGATCCTAGCCAGCGAGAGATATTCTTTAAGCATCCGCGTGACAAATTATCCAAGACAGTTACATGATAGTTTTTTGAAAGAAGGGCACCAGCTAAAGAACTTCCGATAAATCCCGCTCCTCCTGTTATGAGCACTCTCTGCATTGGTTAGACTCTCAAAGTGATTCATGCCTTAATAGCCTAATCGTATGATTGACCAAAAAATTCACTTGCTGAGATTTTTTTGGCTTAGTATTAGATTGGTAATACAACCTTTTCGAGACTCTTACCTTTATTTAAAGGCCTCCATTCCTCTCTATTATGCTCTCAATTACGGATACACCCTATCGAAAGCCTCTCTGAGTCTTGGAACTGTATCGTAGTTTTCGATTTCATTTGGATTTATCCATTTATAGGTGTCATGTTCCCAGTCCAAATGTATTTCATTTTTATTTGTACGAAAATAAAATGGATGAACAACCCAGGTAATATTGTCTGGCCACGTAATATCAGCAGCTTCCAAAGGCTTGCCATCATTTAGAAACTTGATGTTTTCATTTGTCAACCCAGTTTCTTCCAGAATTTCAGTGAGAGCGCGTCCAATAGGTGCTTCTGCTTTCTCAATATAACCGCTCACTCCGGCCCATTTTCCCTTCATTGTCTTTACCTTTTGACTGCGTCTTAAGAGTAGAATCTTGCCTTGATATTCTATGAAAGCAGTGACAATATCATTTCTCACCTTTGGTTTTTTATTGGATTTGTGTGTTAGCATGTCTTGCCTGGGTTCTCTGGAGGAATAAACTAGATATAGCTACTGCTTGTGTTTGCATTTGCGCTTGAAAGTACTCGACGATGCTGACGGCATTAGGAATGAGCAATCCTGAGATTCCTATCGAATGGATGCGCAAAAGAAATCTAATTGGGTTCTCAAGGGAGGACCCGTGCTTGTGCAAACTTGTGGGAGGACCCAAAGCATGCCGAGAAAAAGTACATGAAATACTCCTGAGATTAAATTATTTGACCTTATAGAAAAGGATATCATACTTCCAAGAGCTCCAAGTCCTTTTTGTCTATTAACTCCAATATTCTGTTCTTCTCTTTTCCCAATCCCTTTCTGTCTACTATTGCATGTGTTACCTTTTCCACGCTCTTTGAAATCATTTGGCTCATCATGGATTCGTCGATTGAAACCAAGTTGTGTTTAGCAGCTATTGCAGCGAGCCCAAATTCGGACTCGAGCAATAATTTATTAAGTTTGGTAGGATAATGTGTTCCTCCAAGTGCTATTCCTACGCTTTGGCACTGCGCATTAGTATTTTCTCTGGTTAAAACAGTTATCACGCTTTGACATACCGTGGAAGCCGCTTTTCTGTCAGCCCATTGCTTCTCTGTTGAGCCAATTTCAATAAAAATTGATGGCTTTTTGAGTGACGTGGGCCCATGATGGGTGGCTTCGATAATTATATCGTACTCATAAACAAATGTTTGCTTAGAAGTAATATCTCTGATGTAACTTTTTTGAAGATATGGATACGCAATTCCAAGCTCTCTGGGAGTACCACCGTATGGATTGCTATCAGAGAAGTTACCCGTAAAATGGCAGGTCAAAGTGGGAATTCCACTTTCAGATCTATGTTTTGAGAGGAAAACGAATGCCTCGGAGTCAGGGTATATCTCGTCCAAGTTGTCCAAATAAAGGAGTGAGCGATTGTATGATAGATGGAGTTTGATATTTTGGTACGAGTAAGAAACAAAGTAGTCGTTGCTGTCCTTATGAAGAGGCCTGTGTAGGCTAATCGAATCGTTAATACCTTGGCTTTCCCCACTTTCTCTTGAAAAGCCCATGTCGTCGATTAGGCATCTGGCCATGGTAGTACTTGCTAAATCTTTATTTGATGCAACAAGCGTATATTGATGATTCAATACAAATCTGCGGACAACCTAAGTAAATTTATAAATTGCGCCATGCTAATGCTTATTGAATCAAATTAATGAGTCATAACCTTAAAGAAAATGGCGAGGATGTCAGTGGCATTGATGAGATTTTTGATGATAATAAGGATAATATTGATAAATTTCCATCTGACGAGTCTTCTGTAACCGACTCAAAAGTATTACATGATGACAATAAGAAGGACTCTGAACAGGATGTATTTGAGGAAGAAAGCGAACCAGCACATGGAGAAGGTCTGAGTGGACAGGAGGAAGAGAAATCTGATATAACATCTCCAGGCGTATCCACTTCAATAGCGACTGCCGGCGAGCGTTCTGGTGCTACTTCTGCTTCCGCATCTGCCTCTCTAGTTCCACCGTCTCCTGCCTCTGAATCAAAGTTTTACGCAATAAGGACAACGGGAGGTCAAGAACGGGTTGTAGCAAATGTCCTGCTAAACAAGATCAAGTCGAAAAATATCGGAATTTACTCTATTCTGTTGCTTGAAAATTTTAAAGGATATATCATTGTAGAAGCTCCCGATGCTAACGTCGCATTTCAAGCACTGGCTGGCGTGCGCCATATCAGAGGGCAAATACGAGGAGAGCTTCCTTTCAAAGATATCGAGGGCTATCTTATCAAGAAACCAGTTGTTACGGAGCTCTCTATCGACGACACGGTTGAAGTTATAGGTGGTCCGTTTAAAGCTATGAAAGCAAAAATTACAAGAGTAGATTACGAAAAACAAGAAGCAACGGTAGTTCTTCTTGATTCACCATACCAGATTCCCGTGACTGTGGACGCAAATTACCTCAAAAAAGCCGCTCGCTGAGAACAATATCTAACTTTTTATTTCTTTTGTTGGTGCTTGGCTGCACGCGCGTACCGTAGTCGTCAAAAATCTGGTTTCGTGTCTCTTTTTAACGCTCGAGTTAGCATTCAACGAATTATCCTAACATGACTACCGACAGGTTTTGCACGGACATATTTGCCTAAGAATAAGCCTCGGTGTCGTTCATTGTCATTGTCGTTGTCGTCCACATTTATATTTGGATAGCACTTGGATTTTTTTGTTATATGGCCGACAAAAAGTCAATTTCTTCTTTGGTTACTGGCGGCGAGGCCAGCGCAGGACCTCCTTTGGGACCGGCATTAGGACCCATGGGAGTAAATGTACTGCAGGTTGTCAATACCATTAATGATAAGACAAAGGATTTCTCTGGAATGAAAGTGCCAGTTAAAGTTGAGGTTGATCCGGATACAAAGAAATTCACAGTGGAGGTAGGAGTTCCACCAACTGCTGCCTTGATAAATAAAGAGGCAGGAGTCAGCAAGGGCTCTGGAAACGCCGGAACGAATTTTGCTGGAAATATAGGCATAGAAAGTGCCGTTAAAATAGCAAAAATGAAAATCGATAACTCCTATGCCAGAGATATAAGTGGCGCTCTCAAAGAAGTGATTGGAACTTGCCTTAGTTTAGGAATGCAAGTAGAAAATAAGCCTGCGAAGGAGGTTTATGATGATATCAAGGCTGGAAAATATGACGAAGCCATGCAGAAAGTTTAAAATATCCCAAACTATTTAATTTATTTTATAAATTTTAAAGGTGAAATGAAAAAGTATGTCTCTTCAAGCACAACAAGGTAACGCTGGCGGCATGCCAGTGCTTATTCTGAAGGAAGGCGCAAGTCAAACCAAAGGCAGAGATGCACAGAAAAACAACATTACAGCAGCAAAACTGATCTCTGAAATAGTTCGTACTAGTCTGGGACCTAGAGGTATGGATAAGATGCTCGTAGATAGTCTTGGTGATGTCACAATAACAAATGACGGTGCAACAATTCTCAAAGAAATTGATGTTCAGCATCCAGCGGCCAAAATGATGGTAGAAATAAGCAAAGCAACGGACAATGAGGTAGGAGATGGAACCACCTCAGTAGTCATTTTGGCAGGAGCTTTGATAGAAAAAGCAGAGGACTTGATAACTAAAGATGTTCATCCTACGATAATTGTGGATGGATACAGAAAAAGCGCAACAAAAGCAATCGAAATTCTTAACAACATCGCTCAAAAGATTGATCCAAATGACAAGGAACAGCTGATAAGAATTGCCAGGACATCGATGCAGACAAAGCTCATTTCAAAGGAAGCTGATGCAGTAGCACAAATTGTTGTCAACTCTGTTCTTCAGGTCTCCGAGCAGAATCCTGATGGAAATGGTTTTAGAGTGGATCTTGACGATATCAAAGTGGAGAAGAAGGCCGGAGGATCACTTGCTGATACCAAACTTATCAAGGGTATAGTACTTGACAAAGAAGTAGTCCACGGTGGGATGCCTAAGCGAGTGGAGAAGGCCAAAATAGCACTCATCAACTCGGCTCTTGAAATTGAAAAGACAGAGTTTGACGCCAAAATAAACATAAACTCTCCTGATCAAATGAATATGTTCCTAGAGGAAGAAAATAGGATGCTCAAGGGCATGGTCGACAAAATCGTAGCAACCGGTGCCAATGTGGTCGTCTGTCAAAAAGGAATTGACGATATTGCACAACACTATCTTGCAAAAGAAGGAATCCTAACCGTTCGCAGAGTTAAGGAAAGCGATATGACCAAGCTTGGACGTGCAACAACTGCAAGGATAGTTAACAACTTAGAAGATCTATCAGCAAAAGATTTGGGCGCAGCTGATCTAGTGGAGGAGCGCAAAGTGGAGACTGACAAATGGGTCTTTATTGAAGGAGCCAAACATCCAAAATCGGTAACAATACTCATAAGAGGGGGATCTCAAAGAGTCGTTGACGAAGCTGACCGCTCTGTTCATGACGCATTGATGGTTACAAAAGATGTTCTTGAAAAGCCAGCAATAGTAGCCGGTGGTGGGGCTCCTGAATCTTTTGTAGCAGGAAAAATAAGAGAATGGGCAAACACGTTATCAGGTCGTGAACAATTAGCTGCAGAAAAGTTTGCTGAAGCAATGGAAACAATACCTCTAACACTAGCTGAAAATGCAGGTATGGACCCAATTGACACGATAACAGACCTCAGAGCAAAGCAAGGTAAAGGCTCCAAGTGGACAGGAGTCGACGTTAAGGGTGCCAAGATTACAGACATATCAAAGTTAGACATTGTAGAGCCAGTCAGCGTCAAAGAGCAAATAGTAAAATCAGCAACAGAAGCAGCGTCTATGATACTTAGGATAGACGATGTTATAGCCTCAAGCAAATCTGCAGGTGGACCACCAGGTGGTGGAATGCCTCCAGGAGCCGGCGGCATGGGAGGCATGGGCGGCGGAGGAATGGACTACTAGAATAGTTCAGATCAGGACAGCAAGAAAGCACAAAACTTTTTTTCTTCCTTTTTTTCCCGTTGAGTAGAAATATAGCATCTGTAATTTCTTCCCGCTTAGTTGTATTGTTATAGGGAAGAGTGAAGATAGACCCATTATTTGGTTTCAAGTTATGATCCAAAGTCCTTTTTTGATTCTTTTTTCAGCTCTGCATTAATTACTTCTTTGATCCAGATACCAGTCTCGTTCAGAGTCAACAGTTTCTTCATATAATCTCCCATGGAAATTCCTGCGTATGCATGCATCCATGCGCCAAGTTGCTTTTGGAGACTATCATAGGCCTGGCTATGGTATATACAGTATTTTTTACCTTTGGCAACTACTTTTCTGTAACAGGCAGCACATTTCTCGTTGTCCACTTTCTTTTCAGCCGCGCTCATACAAAGGGTTCTAGTGAATCTAGAAGGAGAAGTAGAATGTAAATCCTTGCAACAGTTTGAAGATTTGAAGAATTGTGGATGACGAAACAAATGAGTATTTCGTTTTTTCTTCATCGAAATGGTTTTCTTCATCGTCTTCGCTCAGAAGCATAAAGAGTAATATTTATGAGCGATCAAAATCCTTCTGCGGGCATAGCAGATGAAAAAGATCGAAGCTATCATTAGGGCCGAGAGGATGCCTGTCGTAAAAGAACATTTACGACAAATAGGAATTGGAGGAATGACAGTTTCTACCGTATCCGGATGGAGTAGGGAAAGAGAACTCCATCTTTCATGGAGAGGGAGCCCTGTTTCCTATGACCTAATACCGAGGACGAAATTTGAGGCTATAGTCTCGGACGACAAGGTAGAAGAAGTCATACAAGTAATAGTGGAACATGCAAGGACAGGTGAACATGGGGACGGAGTTATATTCGTGTCGACAATAGAACGGGCTGTTAATATTACTACTTTGAACCGTAATGATAAGGGGATTTAAGAAAGAAACGCCTTGGCTTATGATTAAAGAATGAAACCACATTGATGCAGTCTAGGCAAGGACTCTTGTCAAATCAGAAAATAAGGTGAATACTGTATCCACAATTTATATGACTGAATTGAATAGATTCTGCGTTTGAGTTCCGATATACTTATAGGAGTTTGTCTTACAGGCGGAGCCCTCTTACTAGGAATTGTGGGAACTCAGATCTTTACTTCACGAAAAGTCGCAAGCAATAAGAGAAATTTTGGCAGAAAGATCGACAGAACGAAAAACTTCTTTTGAATTTATCACCGGGTTTTATTGCGCCATATCGATTTAATAGAGATTGGATTGAAATGAATCGTCCGATTGATCCATGATAATAATGATAATAACGCTGAATTTAGTTAATGAGAGTCTACCTAGGGCCAAAAGGTAATAATTCAAAAGAAAAATATACACACATTATATCTAAGAGTGAGTAGGAAGGTGTAATAATTTAGCGATATAAAACATCCGCACAACCATCGCCAGACTATTATTAATTTGTATAATGCTGGAATCTCACCGGATATGATTGCATCTCAGCTTGATATCAGCAAAGAAGAGGTGGACGATGTCATCAAGATGGAAGCCAGCGAAGAAGAAAGAAAGGAAATAGCTTCCAAGCGCGCCTCTGCCGCTCCTTCTGTGGGTATGTTTTATCTCGACGCAGTTATCAGTATAGACTTAGCTATCAGACACGCACAGCACAGTATTTGGAGGGCTTTGAAAGGAACAGTACCAGAGTTTAACATCTCGGTGGTAGAGGAAGCACAAAATGTCCTGGAGATGTATGCAAAAACCAAGGTTATGTTTGTTATTTTGCATATCGATATTGTGGGCTCGACTTGGATGTCGATGACTTTACCTGTTGAAAGGCTTGCAACTATTATTCAGACATTTACCCAGGAGATGTCACTTATAATAGCAGCATATGGAGGATATGTACTAAAATATGTGGGAGACTCCGTTTTAGCGTTTTTTCCGGTGAACTTAGATGACAAGCATTTGCCTTGTGTCAATGCGGTAAATTGTGCACAGTCTATGATTAAAATAATTCGCCAGGGCATAAATCCAATTTTAAACGAATATGATTATCCGGAAATTGCAGTTCGTATTGGCATTGACATTGGTGAGAATGTTGTAGTACAATACAGCTGGCGCGATAATTCGTCGAGTGCTCAAAGTAAAGATGCAATAAAACAGCCTCATCACGATGTTTTGGGTTATACTATTAGTATTGCTGCGAAAATGACCACGTTTGCACAATCGAACCAAATTGTAATTGGGCAATTTATATATGATACTCTGGATGACGCGCAAAAGTCCACTTTCAAAGCTCTCCAAGTGGGCTCAGACGTTTGGAGCTATGTAAGTAATATTACAGGAGAAATTTATCGTATCTATGCGAGTACTGTAAAAAAATAATTTGCATATATAGTATATCGTAAGTGGTCAAAAAGACTATCTTTGTAAACAGCGTGCCCCTGCTGGAATTTCTTTCAGCATCATATAATGCGAATCATAACAATCATCTTCACAGTCATTAGGCGCGAGTATAGCGATTACGGTGCATATCGACTGTGCTTATGAGAGCCATTTGAAGTATTTGTCATGCAACAGACAAGGCGACGGCGAATTCTCTGACCTTTCTCTAGATAATCAAGAGAACTCTAGTGTATTGTAAAAATTGGTTGAAAAAATTGAAACCGGATTTAGTTCATATTCAATATAAACATGATCTGTATGGCCTAAAACTAAGTCCTGTAAACCCCAGAATGATTAGCACAAATATAGATTCGCAGAATCATTTAGAAATAAATTAGCTGGCAGACAGTGGCCAACCAACATGCTTTGATTTATGCTCGCGCAATCAGTAAGAAAAAGTCCTAATAGCAATGTGAGCAGGCATATGGCGCTAATTATTATTGCTGAACCTCTGCTTGGAAGATATAAGGCCTTGGGAGACTTGTAATACCAACAATGATAGCGTCCCCTCAACAGCCACCTCAACAGCCACCTCAACAGCCACCTCAACAGCCACC
>JALZES010000119.1 GCA_030861915.1 Thermoproteota archaeon | reverse complement strand
TATGTAAGATGTACTCATCAAAATTAAGACCAGCCTTATCTGAGAATACCTCAAGCATATTCTTAGACGCGCCCCAAGCACATACTGGCCAATGGCTGTCCATTTGGGATGATTCAAAGACCCGGACCTTATGCCCTTTGTCTTGCAGCATTTTACCCAGATAGCAGCCTGCCACTCCTGCACCTACCACTGCAATATTCATCAGGAAAATAGTGACCAAGTATGCTTATAATCGTTGGTGAAAACAAGAAACGTGCCTTTTTTAGATGCGTTTTTTCGGGTTGGTATTATGAGATCTTCATATCAGTGCAAGACAAAACCATACCTACGGGATTGTCAATAAAAACGGAGCGAACCCTTAATGAAATTGTCAATGCTTCTGAACCTGTCAACGCGCGACCGAAGGGTATCACTCGCGTGATTCATACAGGAGCTGAAGGAGATATCAATACGATAAATACCACTGAAGAAAGCTGCAGTAGAACGAAATCTTTTACTAAGAGTAAGTTCCAACTAATATCCTAAATAGATACTTATGTTGAATACGCACGAATTTCGAATTTAGTACAAACATGAGTTTCACATATATAGTTAATCAACTAGCATCCTTCTGAATGAAAAGAACTATAATGACATACATGGTAGCGGCAATAGTGTCATTTGCAGCAATTGGTGCACAAGTCGTGTCGCCAATGAACGCAGTGGCGCAAGAAGAAGAACAACCTCCACAAGGAACCGTAGCATGTGGACAAGTTGTGCAAGGGAATGTTACATTGACAGCCAATCTCAATTGCACTGGGGACGGATTGATTGTAGGAGACGACGGAACAACAATCAATTTGAATGGCTTCGGTATCTATGGTCCAGGAGCAGACAGCTCAAAAGTAGGAATCGGTGTCTCTGAAGACAACGTAGCAATTAACGGACCAGGAATTATAAGCGGATTCCAAGCAGGTATACTAGCAACGGGAGCAGGCGAGCTAACAGCAACATCTCTGATTATGCAGGACAACCAAATAGCAGCATTCTTTACAGGAGCAGACCTAGCGTCGGTTGAAGAAAACATAATCAAGAACAACAACATAGCAGTAGCCTCTCATTCTGCCAGCGGAATCAATGTCGAAAGCAACCTCATGGATGCAAACTCGCTAGCCGGAGTGACATTTGTTAATACTGACGAATCTGCAGTGAGCAGCAACAACATTCAAGGAAGCCAGAACGCAGTTTTCTTGGACTCTCAAAGCACCGAGAACACTGTTCAATTGAATAATGCACATGACAATGTCGTCGATGTAAACAATGCTAATGGACTAGCACCAAACGTAAACCAAAACACGTTCTCTGACAACAACTGCCAGGTATCAAATCCAAGCGGGCTCTGTTTCGGAAGGTAGAACCATTTCGAACAGGTTAGTTGCCCCAAAACTCTCTTTTTTATTGATCACATAAACAACCTGCTTTTACCATTTATCCAAGTCAATTAACGATAACAAGTATCCTAGACTAGTAGACGAATCACAGCTACATGAGTGACTATTGCTTGACAGAAGATGCAGTTTAGAGTGGCAATTTCAGTCTTTCAATACTCAGAGATACTAGATGTAAGCGATATAATATTCGTATGCTTAAAACTAAAACTATCAAATAGAATAGAATGTAGGAAGCAATAAATTCGGGGGGTATTATTGTGTGGATAATGAATACTCGAGGGATATCGTCATTACTTGTGTCTGGCATAGCCATTTCAACTGTTATGATGGGCTTGTTTGCTTTTGGGAGCCATGTTATTGACACTGCAGCTCAGAGCGGCAATATGACAGGCGGGCCGATGCTGCCTACAAACGGAAGTCAGATTCCTGACACCGCTCTGCAATCTGTTCTAGAACAGACTCGAAGCGCAAATGCCACTGACTTCTTAATCGGTAACATCATTAACCAGACTGGACTCAGTAATACTACCCAAGCAGGATCGGACAACTCAACGATGAATTCTGTTATAGAAGAGGCCAGGAATACAAACGCCACGAGTTTCGCGGCAGATAGCATAATTAACCAAACACAATCTGGGGGCAACACAACAGTAGGCTAGATGATCAGCGCCCTAAGGGAATTCATGTAGGATTCCGAGCACATGGGGCTTGGCTCTAATGACAGGGCAAGAGGGTCTTCGACTCTTCCGTTTTTGTTCGTAGTGAGGAGAAAAGAGTAGTGAGACCGCGGCTCTTTCTCGGAAGCAGTTAATAGTTAGAGTAACTATAAAAACGAGAAGCAGCGTGTGATACCTCTTTCGTGAAACATATGAACTCAGGTCTCATTTCGTCGACTGGCCTTCACCTGGCGGGAAAGCAAATAGTCCTAATAGCGTATATGACCGGCATTCTGTGGCTTCGACGTAACCCCATTTCTCTGCTTTTTTCTGCTATCAGTCCTTTCTCGCTACTATTTGTGTTATTTATTGTCAGCAATGGTCAGTATCTCCAGTTCGCAGTGTCTGGTAGTCTAGTAATGGCCTTGGTGGGCTACGGACTTGCACTTGGTCAGGATATATCCTTTTACAAAACGGAGTACAAGATCCAAGATGTTTTCGTCGCATCACCTGTATCGTCGCTAACTTACATGACTGGATTAGCTTTGTCGCAAATCCTTTTCGGTCTTCCAGCCCTCATGGTTTTAACAATTCTTACCGCTTATCTTGGAACATCTATAGCTTATCTTCCGTTTCTGATTCTCACAATTTTCCTTGTCTGGGGAGCTATGTCGGCTATGGGTTTCTTCCTGTCCTCTCACATGCTCCACATGAGAAACGCCACACAAATTATTTCTTTTGTAAATGTAGTTCTAGCGGTTCTACCTCCAGTGTTCTACTCAATAGAGCGCCTTCCAGCAGAATTACAATTCGTTGCGTATGCAGTTCCTACCACTCATGCTTCTCTGATGCTACAATATATTATGGGACTACCCACTCCGATGGGCTGGAGTATATGGCTGGGGTTGGCGATTCAGATTATTTATCTAGTAGGCTTTGTTCTCCTGGCCAAAACCAAAGCCCTTTGGAGGGATATATAGCCTGCAGCCTTTGCTATCAGCTAGTGTGGTCGCTACCTCTGTATCGGTCCTCAATTCGGTAACGCGCATACCTGTCATCGGGCGAATATTTTGGGGGGTGAGGATCTATTGTACGAACTCCACACGAGTTACATTCCTGTTTCAGCGTATACTTACCACAATTGGGACATTTCCTAATAAGATGTTTCATTGCAAAAACAATTTCAGTGGCTTTTGCGGGAACTTTCTCGGCTAAAAGAAAAGCTCCCATGGTACTTATCTATAGAAGATTTGGCTTTCTCCATAATACTGTTCATCGTTTTCTCGGCCTGTTTGAAGTTTTCTGCCTGAACTGTCACACGGTATTTTGGCGCACCTATATAGTTTATCGTTACCTGAACATTAGTTTTTGTAGCCTCCAGTGGTGATAGTATGTTTTTAATTACATCAATTCCATTCGCGTCCCTAGAAGAAATCTCTAGTATATCTCTGATTTCCACATGTGGGACTTGAATCTTGTTGCTTTCATCCTCAATGGCTTTTACAACGTCCGAAGATAAATCCAAGCTGTGAACCGAATCAATCCCTTTCTTCGCTACTGTCTCGAAAAAGTCATAAATATTGTCATATTTTTGCAGGATTTTATCTTCCAGTTCGTCAATTTGATTATCCGCTAGGTTTGCTTTAACCTTGACCATTTCCATAAAAGCTGTTGCTTTTTCATTTTTTTTCACTTCTATTAATTTCGACTTTCTTTCTTCGCCCGAAACTTGTTTGAGTGAAAGATCAACCTCGGCCCTTTTTTTATCTACTCTTATGACCTTGAGGACTGCTTTCTGCTTAGGCTTAACATACCTTTCAATATTCCTTATCCATCCTGTTGCAATTTCTGAAATGTGCAAAAAGCCAGTCATGTTGCTATATTCGTCCAGGCTGACGTAAGCTCCGTGCCCCGTAATTTCCTTAACGGTTACCAAAACGATATCTCCTGCCTCTGGAATCCTCTTTAGTTCGGCTGTAACCATTAGTAGGTAAAACCGAACATTGCTTGTACTTTAAGCTTACCCTGGGAAGGACATCTGACATATGGTGAGCTTCGCAGAACTATAATTATTCCTAGTAATCTATGCCTTTTTTTGCCTTAATTCCTCGACAGTACGGGTGTTTTATCTCCTTCATTTCCGTCACTAAGTCAGCGAGCTCCAAAACCTCTCTGACGGCATAGTTTCCCGTCAGCACGAGAGTAGTTTTCTTGGGCCTAGAGTTTATTATGTCAATAACGTCCTTAAGAATAATTAGGTTCATGTTCAGCGCATAATTAATTTCATCCAGTATTACTATATCGTAATTTCCTGATGATATCTTTTCCTTTGCTAATGAAATTGCTTTTTGCGCCGCCGAGCGGTGGTCTTCAATAGGATGGTCATCGTCAATTATGCCAACAAATCCTTTTCCAGCAACAATCATTTCAAATTCAGGTTCCAGTCTTTTAGAGCTTGCCAGCTCCCCGTAAAACCATTCTCCCTTTATGAACTGTATCATACCGACCTTATGCCCGTGTCCTACCGCGCGCAATACGATTCCTAGTGCAGCGGTCGTCTTGCCCTTGCCCTTTCCGGTAAATACAACAACAATTCCTTCGTCGGGGCCAGGAGTTATCAAGCCAGATGTGTTTCCGAACGTGGGTTATAAACATGCTGCCTTTCTCCGGGAATGCAAGATTCTTGCATCTGAATTTCGATTATTAAGCAATTCTAATGAGAGCGTATACTACCATTAAATATCCCGTTAGTCTAATTAGAGAGTGTCGTCAGGAGATTGACAGTTATTTGGATTGGCGAAAACGATTAGGCGAGCCCATTAAACCTGAGCCTAAAATGGCCCAAATAACTTCAGTATCTCAAGGGCCTGTCGAATTTAATCTTCACTTCTTATTTGAGTAAGCGACTTGATCTTTCTAGATGTTAGAGTGTCAAGATAGATGAACTTCTGGTCCTCTCATGACAAGGCAAGAATAAGTGTGGTTTTGTTATCTCTGGATTCAAACACCACTCTGCCATGAAATTGAAAAAATTTAAAAACCCTTGTCTTCCATTACTTAACGCAATGACATTACCAAAAGGATTCGGTTCGAAAACTGCTGAAGGCGGAAAACGAAGTTTTAATGACTGGTGGAACACGGTTCCAAGCGACTTAAAGGACAAAGCCCGTAAAGGTGACGAATCAAACAAACCGTTGTTAAATCAAGTTAACTACGTTCTTTTGCACCTACATTTGGCCGGGAAACACGACGTTAAACCAAGTCACGAGGAGCTAAAGGACTGGTTACACAGTGGCCAGGTAGACGTGCTTAGAATGAATAAGTAGCTAGTAGTTCGACTGATGAGGTCGCTACTAATAATTCTTAATTTTTTCTAGCTTAGTATGTCAACTAACTTGTTAGCTCCTACGTGCCTGCGGTTTCTGTATTATACCTCTTAGCCCCAGCCTGGTATTGTAATGGATCTCCATTACTTCATCAATAAAGATTAGGAAATCCTCTAGCCTTTCCCATCCAGTAACTCCATGGTATCCTTGGCTATATCCATGACAGTATGACCATCTACATTTGGTTCAATAGATAGCACAAGTATATTTTTATCCATATAGAACGTTAGCATGGAAATCTTTTCGCGCTCGATATAAGCGAACCTTGCTCTCCCCATAGTGTCATCGAACCGTTGGCGCATCGATTTTCTGAGAGCAGTCTGGGCGAGATATAGTTCGTCATTTTGTTCTTCCGTGATTGAGTCAAGTCCCTTACGCATCCCCCCTGCGAGCAGCGTCCCTGAATCGTTTATCACTCCTGCGTACCGTATGTCATCGTGAAGACCAAAGACTTTCTCACATAATTTTTCGAAGTCCATGGTTTAAGAGAATAACAATACGATATAAATGGTTTAAGAGAATAACAATACCAAGTCGCTTGTGCACGTCAAGGGTTGTACATCAGCCCATATCTACACCAATTCGTCTATTGATAGAGTTCGGGCACAATATCTGCATCTTAGTACGATTTTCTCCTTGTCAATGATATCTATTGTTGGCCTAATGTACTCCTCGCTGTTTGTTATGCACTTTAGGTTGGGACAGCTGAAGACTCCCACTATTGAGTCTGGTAAGTTTATCTTGCGTTTTTCTACCAGCCTATAATCCCTGATAATATTAATAGTTGCGTGAGGCGCTATCAGCGCCAGCTTATCAGTTTCATCTTTTTCTAAAAACTTGTTTTCAACCTTGATGATATCCTTCTTGCTGTGCTTGCTGCTTGGAACGTTCAATGCGACAGTCACCACGTTGCCTTCTCTCCCTGTGATATCCAAAACCCGAAGAACTATCAGCGCCTTGCCGTTTTCTATATGGTCTAGTACCGTCCCATCCCTGATTCTTCTAACAAGAAGCTGGCTCGTGTCCGACATTCGCTATCAAGTTTAAGTGTACCGGTTAACTTTTAATTATGTCTTGCTCGCACCGAATAAGGGCAACTCACACCAAACCCGTCAAGGAACCTAGTTTACATATGTTTATCTGGTAGATCATGCGTCTTGCAAAGTAATCGCTAGCTGATCCTAGCCTCTTTTTCTTTTCTTAAGGTACAGGTCTCGCATCTCATTCATCCAGACGTTTTTCTTTGGAAATATTTCCTTCTTTCTTCTTGCTTTACAATTTGATAAGGCGTATGCGCAAAGAATGGGAAAGTATACTGAACTATCTCCATAAACAATAACATTTCCCGCATGTGCTGTTCTTATCTTGCCCCAACTCTTTCCCTCTTGTAAAGTTGCACCGGAGAGTCCACCGGTGTCAGGTCTAGCATCAGTTAACTGAATTAGGTAGTCTTGCCCTCCCTCCTTTAGCTTGAGTATCTGATAAAGGGCAGGTCCTGTCTGTTGGAAAAAGTTTTTCGGGACTCCTCCTCCGAGCTCTAGACCCCCCGAGACCTTGCTTTTCCACAGGATTGCTGCCGACTCGGCTATATCCATGATGACATTTGGAATGGTTGCTTTGTTGTCAAATAGCAATGGAACCATGTTAAGACCAATAGAGGAGTCACTTATGGCTGGAATGTATACGGGCACATTGTGTTCATAAGCAGCAACTACAAATGATTTTTCTGGGTGTTTCGAGTTTTCTTTTACCGCTTTGCCTAATTCGTAGGTCAATTGTGCTGTTGAAGGAAAAGAAGAGCCCTTTGTGTTTGAGATTCTGTTGGTTATCATGTTCCTTTGGATGATAACATCCTGTGCCTGCAAAGTTCCAACCTCCTTTATGTATGTGTCGTATATTCTTACTATTTGGTTTTCGTATAGCACGTCGTCGTCCACGTCGTGATACCCTTGGCGCACCGGCAAATCGTAAGCAAAATGCAGATCATGGTATACGTTTGCTCCGGTTGAAACAATCCAATCGATAAAACCATTTTCAATCATGGTTGCTATAGCCTTTCCAAGTCCAATTGGTGTCATGGCCCCTGCTAGCGTTAGACATACGGTAGCCCCTGAATTAATCATCTCTTCTAAGGTATCCGCGGCTTCTGCGAGCCTGCGGGCATTATAGCCAGTTTGGCTAAAAAAATCGATAAGTTCAGAACAATTCATATCAGAAGAAATATCCGGAGGATCAATTTTCTTTCCTCTAAAGGTATGTCTTGCATCCACGCAGAGTAGTATAACCATCATACATTTAAAAAATTGCTTAGGCGAACTGCGCCAATTCTATAGAACCAAATAAACTAGCATATTCCGCCGCTGGCAGATTAATGTTGAAAAGGCCGACACTGCGAAACCATTAATATTGACCAAGCCTTATCAGTACCAACTTGTCAAAGAAAGAAACTGATGAGGAGGAAGAACCACGAAAAGAGCCAGCAAAGGATTATTATGCAGGATACTACTTTGGTTCCGATTCTTATACAAGCTCTGATAGTCTTCCGGGTCGCAAAAGTGACGGGGAACTCGAAAAGGACGTACTGTATAGGCTTAGAAACAATCAGTCATCTGATAGTTCAAATGTTAAGGTACGTGTGGTTGATTCATCCGTCATACTTACCGGACAAGTGAAG
>JALZES010000117.1 GCA_030861915.1 Thermoproteota archaeon | reverse complement strand
ACGTAATACTGAGTATAGTGACGGAACATGAGCACACTTATATTTATTTCCACAATGTACGTTACCAAACCGCAGTAATGGGA
Source organism: Thermoproteota archaeon (assembly GCA_030861915.1). Classification (GTDB taxonomy): domain Archaea; phylum Thermoproteota; class Nitrososphaeria; order Nitrososphaerales; family Nitrososphaeraceae; genus TH5893. The sequence goes on along the minus strand of JALZES010000117.1, from coordinate 4,827 downwards.
AAGTGTTTATTATCTGCCACCAATAAATAGGGAACACTCTTGTCCTATTTCTGCATATGCAGTATTGATGTGTTACTCTTCTCTCGGTCTCTTTACTGAGGTTCAATGGTTGCTGGGGGTTTACTAGAAACAGCATAGGTCACCCATGCTACATTTTCTACCTCATTTGTAATTCTGTTACTCATGCGTTCAATCAATTCAGTGGGTAATCGTGTCCAGTCAGCAGTCATTGCATCTATTGAATCTACGACTCTGACGGTTACGATATGCCCGTAGATACGTTCGTCACCCGTAACACCCACTGCCCTATCATCTCCTACTATCGCAAATGCTTGCCATATCTTATCATAAAGACCAGCTTTTTGCAATTCTATTTCAACTATCTCGCTAGCCTGTTTTGATATGCGTAACTTTTCAGGTGTCACTTCTCCAATTATTCTTTCTGCCAAACCAGGTCCAGGAAATGGGTGCCTAATTAGGAGATCGTGTGGAACACCCAGCAATTTTGCGGTCTTTCTCACCTCATCTTTGTATAACATATTCAAAGGTTCTATCACTTTTAGATTAAGCCATTTGGGGAGACCGCCTACATTATGATGGGTTTTAATGATAGCTGCTGGGCCTTTCGATACCCCACTTTCAATTACGTCTGGATAAAGAGTTCCTTGCGCGAGCCACTGAAAAGGACCATTTTTCTTTGAAATCTCGGCAAACACATTTGCAAATTCTTTGCCAATTATAAGTCGCTTCGACTCTGGATCCGGTACCCCCTCTAATTTTTCTAAAAATTGTTTGCGTGCATCAACATAAATCACCTCTATCCCCATGGACTTAAAAAGGCCCATAACTATTTGCTCTTCGTTTTTTCTTAACAGTCCATGATTAACAAATACACATTGTAGATTGTGCCCTATTGCCTTGTTTAGCAATGCTGCCACCGTCGTAGAATCAATTCCTCCACTGACAGCACAGAGGACCCTCTCTTCTGTTCCTATTGCTTTTCGGATATTTGCTATGGATAATTCTATAAAGCCTTCCATGCTCCATTCTTGCCTTGCTTTGCTAATTGTCTGGGAAAAATTCTTTAGAATCTCAATACCTTTCTCAGTATGCATAACTTCTGGGTGAAACTGTAGTCCGTAGAATCTCTTTTGGTGGTTCCCAATAGCGGCAGAAAAGGAGTTCTGTGTATGCGCTAAAATTCTAAATGCGTCAGGAAGAACCTCGGCGGCATCCCCGTGACTCATCCAACACTTTATTTTTTCGTTCTCTATATTGCGGAATAAATCTTGTTTGTTATCAATGATCAAGTCCGCCCGGCCATACTCTCTTCTATTGGTTCTCTTAATTTTACCACCAAAATGATTTACTATCAACTGATGTCCGTAACAAATTCCTAAAATTGGGATTCCGGCATCGAATATTTTGCAGTCTGGTCGGGGTGACTCGTTCGAGTATATGCTTGCAGGCCCGCCAGAGAAAATTATTCCTTTTGGATTAATACTCTTGAGTTCTGAAAGTTGGATATTGTATGGTAGAATTTCACAGTATATATTTATTTCACGGAGGCGTCTACAAATTAAATGACTGTATTGAGATCCAAAATCTAACACCACTACCTTGTCCATGCTGTCTCAACATCATGCTCTGTTGTTGCTTTTCTCTATCATCCTTGTAAAGACCCATGTGGATGTATTAAATATTTCATTCAGACGTTCTTTATCTCTATAATTATATATTATTATTCTTTTAATTATGCCATTTTCATCTTCGTCTACGTTATAGTTTAACGAAGCTGATTCATCTATTTGATTCTGAGATATCTTCTCTGCATCTTTTGTTTTCATACCTTCTAATATCCTATTCAAAAAGAATGATCTGAAAGGAGGGGTATTGATATTAAGAGCAATTCCTTTTGCAGGGATGAGTTCAACATAGTTATGAAATATTTCAGCATTTGCTATGAGGAAGTCATCCTTGAGACGTTTGAGTGGTTTAACTTGCCTATATTCTTCTCTGTTCTCGGTCGAGTTCGATAGCAAGTGTTTCTGTGTTTCCGGCGAAGCTATAGTCTTCCTCTCAGAGGAGGAGAGACTACCATCGGTAATGCCAACGCTTTGACTCCCCGAAGAGCCTGACATCATTTGAGGACTAACGGTAGACTTTTGAGACATCTGTGATGTAAAATCAACTGAGGAAGATGATGATGGGGACTGGGTGGTAATGCTTGAAGCAGGCTTAAAGCTACTTTGCTTTAATAAACTATCAATAAGGGCAAGGATAGTATTCATTCTATCAACTTGTTCTTGTTTATCTGATATTTGTTTCATAAGCCACTCCCGTACTTCGGCTGCATGTCTAATATCGTCTTCAGAAAAGCTGGACATCCCATGCCTTATTTGGCGTAAAAGGTATATAGTTTTTTCAGAAGGCAATGTATCATATAATTTCATAAGAGAAAGAACTTTTTGAATTCGTCTTTAGTATAGATAATCAGTCATCTCCGCAGGCTTTGAGAAATCTTTGAATAATGGGTTAAACTTCGACCAATTTATGTTGAATGTTTATTTAGACAACAGAAAGTGCCCACTGTTATCGAATGATAGTCAAATTAAATTAGCAGTGGCCGCACCAGGTTTCAAATAGAAAGCCCTGGCTAGATGACACGAAGTAAGTGTATGATACACCCCTCTCCCCTACAGGTATCCAACCGTTATAAGAAAACAGCCCATATAAGATAGAATGGCTAATAAGGTCTCGCATATGTTTAATAATAACAACAAGAAAAGACATGAGTCAAAGATTCAACCGGATGTCTTAGAGTATGGTGACATATACTTTTTCTACAGACCCAAGGTGGGCTCCGAGGGAGTCAAGGGTATAGATGATGTGAGGCGGTTTTTTATGGTTACAGCACCTGAAGAAACAACCACAAATACTAAGAGGAGTGGTGAGAAAGAAAAAACTCATAGCAAACATTACCGGCTTTTCATAATAGGTAAAAAATCATTACCTGAAATCAGGAAAAGCGAAGCACGTAGTTCTGAAAGGTTTTGGGCCAGAGTTGGAGGCATATTCGAAAGGCCAGAGGACCTTACAAAAGAACTATTATCCGATGAATTTAGAAAAGGTGATTTGGCAAGGCCTGTAGGCGAAGGAAAATATGCCATAGTAAAACATGAAGACCATTCTGAGCTTGCTTACATTCTTGAACTTCCGAAAGAACCTGGCGAAGCACAAAAGGAGTTGGGTATCGAAAAGGAAGCTAGTTACATAGTGACAGTTATCAATCCTATTAAACCCGTTCCAGAAGGTTATCCCAGTGCGAACCAACCTCCACAATATCCAGAATCCATACAACAGGAGTTTAACGATAATGAGAATTTTATTCCGCTAACTAAAAATTTGGAACTGATCAATTATCAAAATGCCCAAATAATACTGATTGGCGCTAGAGAAGGAAAGGATGTGATTAAAAAAGAAATAGGGATAGATATGGTAGAAGAACTTGAAACGTCCAGGTCACCAGATATTTTCTCTAAGCTCAAGGTGAGAAAAGATCAGGTTCCAGTAAGGCCTATATTGGAAGGAAAATTGGAATAGAGAATAAATAAAAGAGGAATTCCTATGTATTGATTTTCTCCTCTTCCCAACGAAGTTTGCGATTTCTTTGGGTTCCTAAGAAAATAGATTCTAAAATCAAATGGTTGGCTCTAGAAATTGCTAGTATGCGAGCAATTTATCTATGTGTATTGGGATAACAGCGCCCTACCACCTGGTTTCATTTCTCTCTGTTTCTTTATCTTTCTTACCGCTTCTTCGAAATGATGCATAGATACAAGCGCTTCAGATGCATGTTTTGTGGCTTCTTCTGGAGTTGGGAATCGTTCCAAGTATTCATGTAATACAAGAGAGATCGCGGTATTTGCCACGGCCGATACATCCGCACCGCTAAAACCATCTGTCATATCTGCTAACCTTTTCAAATCCACATCGTGGCTGATGGGCTTATCTTTAGTATTGATCTCAAGTATTTTTTGCCTTGTCTTACTGTCAGGATTTGGCACGTATATAACCTTATCAAACCTGCCGGGACGCAATAAAGCCATATCAATGATGTCAACTCTGTTAGTAGCGGCTATTACCACCACACCATGCATTTCTTGTATGCCGTCCATTTCTGTAAGAAGCTGGGAAACTACTCGTTCAGTACTACCGTGTCCGCCGCCACCACCTTCCATCCCTCCACCTCTAATAGGAGCAATAGAATCAATTTCATCAAAAAAAATAACGCAAGGAGATGCTTGTCTTGCCCTTCTAAATATTTCTCTAATACCTCTCTCCGATTCACCTATCCACTTAGATATAAGTTCTGGTCCTTTTACGCTAATGAAATTGGCCTCAGATTCTGTTGCTATTGCTTTCGCAAGCAGTGTCTTGCCGGTTCCTGATGGACCATGTAGCAATATTCCTTTAGGTATGGCATGTCCCAACTGTCTATACATGTCTGGAAAGCGCATAGGCCATTCTACAGCTTCTTGCAATTCGCGTTTAATATCATCTAAACCACCTATTTCACTCCATGGGACATCTGGCGGCTCCAAGTAAACTTCTCTCATGGCAGATGGGGTTACTTCTTTTACAGCGTTCTCAAAATCGCTCATAGTTATGATGAGTTTTTCTAATGTTTCAGGAGGAATTTTCTCGTCTTCCAAGTTAAGTTCAGGTAGTAATCTTCTCAGACACTTCATTGCAGCTTCTTTACACAAATATTCAAGATCAGCACCTACGAAACCATGAGTTACTGCAGCGACTTTATCCTGATCT
>JALZES010000104.1 GCA_030861915.1 Thermoproteota archaeon | reverse complement strand
CTGATCCAGGGATACGCTAGCATGATGAGACTTTAAACATTGCGATACAATAATACGACACTGGCTGCGGACAAATCAATGTACTCTTTGAAGCTACGCGTCTTAGAAGATGGGGATACATCCAAATGACTGCCTTTCGTTCCTTAGAGCCAGTTATTTGTTATGTTGCATAAAGACAGAATTTGAGGTTCCATAGTCACGAATAGTTTCGCCATGTATGTCCACATTTGGTACATCGATAAAATTGTGTTGTTGCTTCATCAGCAGATCTTGTCTGCAACATCCACCAAAAAGCGTTATTATTTCCGCATTTTGGACAATCTATGGCAGTCGTAGGAAGTCCTTCAGGACCTTTCTCTGAATCCATAACCTTCAAAGAGCTGCCTACAGTCTTGTCGTGATATGGAGAGCCCAAGCCTTTTGCAATGCTAGGTTCGCTGGATTCATTATTCTTCGTCGCAGAGAATCCGCATCTGGGACAGGTAAAAATATTCTCCTCAATTTTTGACTTCATACGTGTTTCACATTTAGGGCAAAACTTCATAGAAAATCACACATTATTTTTTTAAAGCTGGCCGTATCATCCCAGAGATTTCTTTCATTATTTCTGAAGCTTTAGTGCTTGCCTCTTGCACGGTTTCAAACGGATCCTTTCTTTTGGTTACCACTCGGATAAAATACTCCCTTGTTAGTGGGTGCTTGAGTATAACTCCTGCAAAATCTACGCTCTTTTCTTTTAGGAGTTCGCGTTGGATAATATACATTACCGAAATGTCCTCATCTTGTAGTTTTAATTCGAGCTCGTTCTCTTTCGCGCTAAGCACTTCTGCATGCATCGTTATGACAACAACTACTTATTGAGGATATAAATGATACCTTAATGCAAAACAGTTGGCAGGTATTCCCAATAAAATCGAAAATGCTGAGCTAAGCGTCCCCCGAACAGAACTAAAACCCAAGGAAGAAATTCCTCTTCGAATTGTCTTTAAAATCGAAGGTGAGGTCAGACGAGTTTTCGACCAAAGAAGTTGGGAGAGGGCCTATAATCTACACGATAATCTTTTCAGGATAAAAATCGATATCGACCTAAAGTCTGAAAGGAAAACGCTGGCTCATATGACTAGCTTGCATAAGGCTTCGCTCTTCTGGACGAGAAATCCTAACCTTCCATATCGTATATGGATATTCATCATAAAAGACGATACAACATTCTATCCCTCAAGTGTTGAAGAAGCTAGGTCAATTTTGTTTGATGTGGAAAAAGAACTTATGGTAAATCCTTCCCAATTTGGTGTTGACGGCAAAGAAATATATGCCCAGATCAAAGTATGGTGGGGGAAGCATAATTATACTCCCTCTTGTGAACTAAATGCCAAGACTAACAAAGTTTCACTCCAACTATCTCACTAGACTACTTACATTGATGCAAACATATCGTCTCATCAAGGCGAGATGACAAAGAACGCTATTTGATTCGCGTTCATATAACATGCCCTGGTTGACAGGTACGCAACTCACGAGCACGTAAATTCCTATTGTGTCAGGTCTATGATGCTTGTCTTGATTATTGCCTTGGCCTCTTCTGAGAGATTGTATTCCTGTAACACTCTGGTGGGTTCTTTTATCAGGGAATTCCTAAATTCTGGCTCGCTGGCTGCCTTGAGCAGGATCTCGCTAATAATCTCCGCGTCTCTTTGTCTTGAGTCCAAATATCCAGACAAACAAAAACGTAGTATATATTCCTAATGAAGAGTCTTAGTAATATTGATATGAACTAGCAATTTTCTTTTAATATGCTAATGTCGCCTCCACTGGAACTTAGGCATCAAAAAAAATGGTCCAAAGACGGGACGTCCAGGACAATGTCCCCAGGAAAGACGCTGCTAAAAGCGTTCCAAGTTTGCCAACGCATAGGAGTGACTCGACTAGCGGACATTACTCATATGGATAGGTTGAATATACCTAACTACTCTGCAGTTCTCCCCGGAACGGAGGATTACATTTGGGTATACAGCGGTAAGGGCGCCACCCGTCAGCACGCAAAAGCAAGCGCTTTGATGGAGTCAATCGAAAGGTATTGCTCCTTGCCAAGCAGTAACAAAGATAGAACCTACATCCGAGGAACTGCAGAAGAACTTGCCAAGTCACATGCTGTGATTCATCCTGACGATATGATAGAGCCACTAAACTTCCGATACGGCGAAGACATGACAATGGATTTTCTTAAGGGATTCGACTTGTTGAGCGAAAAGGAGGTACTGATTCCAGCTCCTCTTGTTCTTTTCAGGTACTCGCCATCGCCACCGGCTGTAAATCCATTTGCATTTTCCCACACTAATGGTCTTGCATCCGGGAACGTCCTGGAAGAGGCCATTTGTCATGCCCTGTGCGAAGTAATTGAGAGAGACGCAACGAGTATAGCGGAGACACGTGCTAGGGCTATTCCCTTTCATTTCTTGAAAACAATAGAGAATAATCTGAGGAAGAGTGGGTTCATCTTTCCGTCTATCTCTCCACAGAACTTTGTGGACAATTATGCTCTATATAGAGACGTTGAATTACCTGATGGAGTTTCGAGGGAATTTCAGAAATTGGCCAGAAAGTTTTACCAGTCCGATCTCCCACTTTTGATTAAAGATATTAGATCAGACATAAAGATTCCCACTTTTGTGGCAAGCTCCATAGAATGGATTAGTTCAGATTACGGATATCTCGCAGAAGGACATGGAACACATCCTGATGCTAGAATCGCAATGACCAGGGCGATTACAGAATTGTCACAAACTCGGGCAGCAAACATCCATGGAGCAAGGGATGATTTAAGAAAAATCCATTTTGGCGAAAATAACACAGACGATAAGAGGGCGTGGCAATTCCTACCATCTAAGGAAAAGACACAGTTTGATAAAATCGGAAGTTTCGATAACGAAGATATACTCGATGATATAAAACTAATACTTAAGAATCTAAAGAGTGTTGGGATTAGAATGGCCGCAATTGTGGACCTAACAAACCCCGATTTAGGCATTCCCGTGGTGAGAGCGATAGTTCCAGGTCTTGAGACTTTTAAGATCACAAAGAGCATTATAGGTTGGCGAGCAAAAAAATACTTCAAGGAACAAACAGGAGAGGACTAACCTTACAAAAACCTATAATTTTTGTAGGGCCTAGTCTAAGTCACCAAAAGGCGCGGAAAATTTTTGACGCTGATTATAGAGCCCCCGCAAAAAAGGGTGATCTATTAATGTTGTCAAGCACAGCGTTCGATATGTCGCATAATGAATCTAATTCTACTATTTACGTCGGTCTTATCGACGGCTTATTCTTGCAGGACTATCCTCCAACTCCAATAGAAGTATACCAACTATTAGCTAACAAGAAATTCCGAGTAATAGGTGGAGCAAGCCTGGGAGCCCTTAGGGCAATGGAGCTTGAAAGGTTTGGCATGATAGGCATAGGCAAGGTGTTTGAGTTATTCAAGTACGGAGCAACGGATCAAGATGACGAAGTTGCGGTAACATTCTACCCCAGTCAGGAAAAAGAAAGCACCGAAAAGCAGGAGAAAGAAACTCAGTCCGAAGCGATGGTAGACATACGATATAATCTCTTTATTGCATATAAAAAAAATATTATAAGTGAGCGCACCAAACGCTTGACCGCCAGGACTGCGAAAGCCACTTATTTTCCCTATAGATACTATTCGAACATTATTGAAAAGACCCGAGTAAAATATCCAGACCTGTCAGGCGAACTGGCTTCCTTTTCTTCCTATTTAGAGGACCACCGACAGAGCCTAAAGGAGCATGACGCGGTGAAGATAATCAAATATATTAAAGAAGCCTACGAAAAAAAGCCCTAAAAAGATCCTGGCAGAACCATCTTGACGAATTTAAGGGGGAATATCTTTACAACAACAATCGCACATCAATCCAGACATTATTGTGTTCTAATTCTCACGCGGTACCTGACTAGCGAAATAATCCTTTGATAGAGAGGCTGCCGTTTCTCGATATAATTGAGCCGGCTGCGGCAACTTCTCTAATGCCATATTATTTGCATAATAATCTAATCATCATCCCTAATGAAATTGTGTTGATTGCAATTTAACATTCAATGATAACCATGGGCACCTGAGTTTACTTCTGAAATAGAAGTGCTTGTACCATTTTGAGCATTAAAGACAATTCTTCATTTTTGTTCTTCAAATAGCAAGTCCTCGTGATCTAAATAATTTTGACAAAGACATTCCTGGAAAGAGCATACCAAATTCACTCTTTCCGGATTATGATAATCTATTGAATGACTACAGTTTCGACAAAATATAGGAGTATCCTTAAACTCTCTTGCCATGCTATGATTTCTTATAATAATCGTACTCAGCTTATAATAAGATGTGTAGAAACTGTTTGACATGCTCTAGCACTCTCTTTAGACTATTATAGACTTTTATTTTAACAGTTCCAGACTACCACAAGCTTTAACACGCCCGACTCCCATTCTAAGACCTTGGTCACCAACTCGCAAAATAGCAGAAAAGAACAAGACAAGAGCGCGTCCAAAAGTCTTCTAACACTTTCAAACATCCAGTATCTGGTGGAAGGTCTCGACACTCTGCTAGTTACTAATCTCGACGGAGATAAGAGGTCGAAAGTTATTGAATTGAGAAACGAGTTGACAAATTACATCAACGCTATGTTCGACGATTATTCATAACTCCGATGACTGCTTTTTTCCTCAACCCAGGTATAGATAGTTTTCCTTGCTCGGATGACATAACACACGTTTGATTGACGTTAGATTGTTACGGAATTAGATAAACGAGAAAGCTCGCACCCACTATCCCTGCAACAATTAGTGCTGTAATCAAAATTCCTTTCCTTGTTGCCTTCTTCTTGGTTTTCATCGTCTCTTATTGCTGAAAACTCCTTTCCATTTCTTATAATCCGTGGCGATATATACTTATTCGACGCTGGTCACATGGATCGAGGAAAGACCCAGACACTGTCATAGGGGATACAAGAATAATCTATATACCTATGACATTTGATAATCTATTACCCCGTGAACAAGGACAATTGTTGTACGAGAGCAGAAAAAGATAGGACCGAGATCGCTTTTGAAGAGGACCAAATATTACCATACGAGAAGTGGCTAGTCGCCTTCAAGAACGATTTTACTGGGGATCATTTAGACGAAAGCATGTTTCTAAGGCAGTTTTATGCTCCCGGTTTTTACGAAGCCTACGACACGGTAGCCACCTATGCTGAAAGGTCGCAGGTACAAATCTTGTGGTTTCAAGAGAAACGAAATTGCGGCGCACCTTACATTAATACAAATTATCCAGAACTAGAATCACCGTGTACCTACTGCAACAATTTTTTTAATCATGGAGATTCTGTTCCTTGCTCAGACCGTCACTGTTCTGCTAGGTTTTGTTCGCGAAAATGTTTGGACGAGCATATTGACCTTAAGCATAATTGAACAGCGACTCCGCGCTTGTCAGCGAAGACGCAGGTTAACAGAACACAATTATCATGCTTTTTTCCTAAAGTCAAAGGTTGCAATGCGAATTCTTTTGGGGTCTTCCTTGAACCTTTCCAGATATTCGCTTTCATATTCTATCGGTGATCCTTCCTGAACTCGCACGAGAGAAAAACCTAGGCCTTGAAAGGTTTGGATGATCTGTTGCACCCAGACATTGTATGCCTGGACAGAAACTGGCTGTAAAAGATCGTCAGTGAGCTCAGTTACTATGCGTATGCTACCATACACAGCCAATTTGTTGTTTGCCACTTGGTAGAACTTCTTCCATCGATGCTGATTTTGGATATCTATGAATTTCGGATCGGGAAGGACAGCGATTATTTTATCTATTGAGGAATCAGAGAAGTCATGAATAAGCACCTCGAACGATCCATTTAGCAATATCACATTCGAAAAGCCTTCCAAGGTTGATTTTGCTTTGTCGAAGGTTGAAGCGTTATTTTCAATCCCTATGTACACCGACCCATTGCTGTCTTTGATATCCTCTTTATCCATCTCGAGCAACTTCTTGAGAAGTCGGCCATCTCCGCTGCCTAATTCAACAATGATCCTAGGATGCTTGGAGGAACGCGGACTGCCCTTGCAAGTCATTTTGCTCTTAGAGCTAGTCCTTATGACTTTGCATGGTGTTTTCGCGGTCTGAGACTAAGAGACTGTGAATCTCATTAGGGTTTGAGAAGCTCGGCCTCTAGTAATTGTTGAACGAGCTGAACTACCTCTTGCTCGACTTGTTGTCTTGGCATCGCAAGCTTTGAAGAGAAATGGTCCGCGAGCTGGTCAATAGTTTTACTTCCATCACAACTGTTCCAGAAGTCTACTATGGCCTGATTCACCATGAAGCTCTGTTGTTTTTCGTTACTCAGGACTAAAGATCCATCTTGTTGTTTCAGCAACTGACCCTTCATGGCTGGCCGATACTTGTCGTAATCTATCTGGAATCGAAGCTTGGGCTTTCCGAATCCCATCTTTTCACGAATGACTGGATCCATTTTTTCGATGTCCCAAGGCGGGTCCCAGACGATCTCAACATCTATACCTCGTACACCATTTATTTTGCCCACATACCTCTTGACGTCACCAACAAGTGTATCGTGAAGAGGACATCCTCTCGTCGTCATGGTCATTTTTATATTGATATCATTTTGAGGTTTGATCTCAACACCGTATATGAGCCCAAGATCAACTACATTAACGGGAATCTCAGGATCCATACACTTCTTAAGAGCAGAATATACTTCTTCCTCAGTTACGACTTGCGAAGACATCTGATGTCACTTCCATTAGCTTTTAGACGATAAATACTTTATCACCGCTTTAATTTTCAGCCTTTTTGGGTGGCAGATTATAATCACGATGTCAGCAAGCAGAGAACATCGGCGCTATCCCCAGAGCGCCTTCTCAAATACGATAACACTATGGGTGCATCGTTATTAACAATTCCTTTCAGATCTAAATCTAACCCTCGAAGCTGCACAGATTAGGTTTAACGCTCCAAAAGTTTTTCTTTCTCTTTGACTAATGATTCAGAACGAAAGTCAAAGGGAGGTCTCAGAACCCCTTTCTCCGTAATTATGCCGCTAATTAATTCAGGCGGAGTCACATCAAAAGCTGGATTAAAAGCACGCACCCCCTTAGCCGCAATTCTTTTCTTTCCTATTTTCAAAACTTCATCTTCTCTTCTCTGCTCAATTGGAACGTCATCTAGATTGCTTTTAAAATCAAAAGTAGACATAGGAGCTGCGACAAAGAATGGAACTTTATGGACTCTAGCCATTAGTGCTATTTGATATGTTCCTATCTTGTTGAAAACATGACCTGACCTGAGTATTCGATCGGCGCCTACAATAACGCATTTAATCAGACCCTTGGACATAATATGCCCTACTGCCGTGTCCGGGATCAGCGTTACATCAATGTTGTCATGCCGGAGTTCATACGTAGTAAGCCTTGATCCCTGCATGACAGGCCTGGTCTCCGTTGCTATAACCTTTACTATTTTGCCTGCGTCTTTCGCTGCTCGTATTACTCCCAGTGCAGTGCCATATGCCGATGTTGCGAGCGCTCCCGCATTACAATGCGTCATCACGGTATCTCCGTCATACAATAAGTTTGCTCCATTACGTCCCATCGTTATATTGGTTTGGAAGTCTTCATCGGCTATCTTTTTGGCTTCTGAGATAATCCTGTCCTTTATTTGAGACACATTTTTCCCTGTCTTGCCGACGCTCATGACTCTGTCCAACCCCCAAAAAAGATTTATTGCTGTAGGCCTAGTGGAACGTAGATCCCAGTAAGCTGCGCTTAGGTCATTCATTAGGGTAGCCGGTCTCCTTGCGTTACTATTTTTCGCTGCCAAAGCAAGACCAAAGGCAGCACTTATTCCGATGGCCGGAGCGCCTCTTACGACCATATTTTTTATTGCTTTTGCAACATCCTGATATTTTTTGCATTTGATATACACTAACCTGGTAGGCAATTTGGTTTGGTCTATCATTATGACAAATTCTTCTTTCCACATTACCGTCCGAAGCATTTCCTTCCTTTGCTGTGAATTGGTCATATTAGGCAGAATCTCCGGAAAAGGTGTAATAAGTTTGCCCTAATCAATACGCGTTTCTGCCAAGTTACGAAAGGTGACAGGGTGCTGCACTTGATGTTGGCGGTCAACCCTTTTAAAACGATATGATTTCCCACGTTAAGATACTTCGGTCTTGGTCGGTGCAACCCTCCTATCTTGCCACTCCAATAGTCTTTAGATTAGAGTCGAAGAGATTGCTTTTGCGCAAGACCCCCCTGCCGTCATATAATGGGACTCCGTGAAGCATTTTTTGATCCAATAAGGAATACTCCGGATGATCGGCTACCAAGAAAACCAAATCTGTGTGCTGTAATGCCTCGTGTATGTCGGTGCTAAGACTGATTTTGATAGGATAGCCCGACAACCTTGAGTCCTTAGCCACTAGCGGATCATGAATCCGGATTTCCTTTACCCCCATATTTAAAAACTCTTGTATTACATCATAGGTTGGCGAGAGACGGGTATCTGAGACTCCACCCCTGAAGGATAAGCCCAAAAGTGTGACAATCGAATTGGCGATAGATTTCTTGCCTGATTCATTTAGGAGTTGCACAGCCTCATTAACACAATAGGCCGGCATAGAGTTGTTCATTGTTCGACTCCGCGAAATAATTTCACAATCAGAACGTAAGCGTTTTGCGATGTCAATAACAAACTGAGGATAAACAGGAATGCACGCGCCGCCAACCCCTACGCCGGGCTTGTGAAGATTGCAAAAAGGCTGAGAATTGGCCGCCTCCCGAGCCTCCCAAAAATCCACTCCTAGCTTTTCACACAATTTTGCAAGCTCATTAGAAAGAGCAATATTGACGTCTCGGTACACCCCCTCAAATAGCTTTTCTGCTTCTGCAGCCCTAATGCTACTCATTGTCAATATACCCTTCTTGAAAATCAGAGAGTACAGTTCCGTTCCTGTCTGCGTGCTCGCAGGGCCAGCACCTGCAATCACAGCGGGATATCCTATTTCAATATCCTCTATTGCTCTTCCTTCGTAGATTCTCTCTGGATTATATACTAAGTAGAAATCTTTCTCAACGAGGAGTCCTGAGCTTTTATTTTCGAGTATCTTGCAAATTACATCTTCCGTGGTTCCTGGGGGAACAGATGGATTAACCGCAACCATGTCGCCTTTCTTAAGTCCTTTACCTACCTCAGATGCAACTTCCTTTAAAGAAGAGAGGTCAGCCGATCCATCTTTAAACAACACTGGGACACAGATCATCTTCAAATAGGATTCGCGAGAGGCGCGCTCAAGATTATCGCACACATTGAACCTGCCTGATTTTATTCCTTCTCCGTACGCATCACCCACTCCAGGTTCGGGAAGATGAGTCTTGCCCTCTCTGGCATAATTCAAAACGGTGGGAGACTTGTCTATTCCTATAACGTGTGCTCCTGCCCTTAGCCAAACCGATGCCATCGCTGAGCCTACATGACCTAACCCATAGACCGCAATCTTGAACTCTCCACTGTATATCTTCTGCGCTATCTTTCTATCATTCAGACGTCCGCTTGGGAGTTTGGAGACACCAAAGGAAGACGAAGTTGACCTGCTCACTTTAACTCCCTTTTTATCATCATAGTATTGTAGCTTGTGCAGCATATCGTTATATTAGTTTATTTTGGCTCCTTTATGGTGCTTAGTTTCTCCTTCCCATTTCAGTTTCAATTTTAGATCTTTTCTCAGAGAAACACTGTGTAGATAGTATGTAGGGGATAGTTCTAAGCTAGCGCAGATTCTTTTATGCATTCAAGGATAATACTTCTTTAGGAGCTGACGTCGTTTGAAATTTTTACCTTCGATCCATTTTTAAGATGATCTTACGAAATAACGATACCATTAACATCACCTCTTTTGAGGTCGGGTTTGATTTTGCAATAAGTCTCTTGAAGGCTGAATCAAGCAAGGGTCTCTTGTGTACGTCATAACCGGCTAGTTCTGCGGCGTTTGTTGCATAAGCAATTAAAAGATCAGTCTCTGACCTGCAAGCTATTCTTGGGCTCTTAACAGAAACTAAAATATTCGAATTTTGTAAACCACGCTTTGTTATCTCATACAAAATTATTGTCAAGGCATGTGAAATATTCATTGTGTTATATTCCGTTC
>JALZES010000083.1 GCA_030861915.1 Thermoproteota archaeon | reverse complement strand
GCTAAACTCTCCTCTTCGATTACTTCTTGCCACTAATAACCTAGGGAATGGCTCCTGGGGTATTTTGAGGTAGGTGTATCGCTGCTGATCCTTCAACTCTATGTTGAACAGAGGCCTGTACCTCTTGATCAGATTCGACTCCAGCAAAAAGGCCTCAATTTCATTCTCGGTAGTCAGAAAATCTATGTCCGCGATTCTAGCGATTAGCTTGTGTGTTTTCCAATTGGTGCCCTCGCTTTGGCGTCCGTTTCCAGCATTCGAGAAATACGAGAGAACACGCTTCCTCAGACTCTTGGCCTTTCCTATGTATATTATATTCCCATCGCTATCCTTCATCAGGTAAACGCCTGGGTCTGCTGGCACTTCATTCGGATTCTTGAACCTCATAATGGTCCTTCGAGTTCCATTCTGGGAGCAGATAGATGACATCAGTCGTTTCAACCTGTCCGTAGTATTTGGTGAACCTTCAGCTTGGAGCTTAAATATCCAGCCGTGTAACTATGGGTACTAGTTGCAAGTTCCGGCGGAGTTCCAGTTGCTACTACTTTTCCCCCACCCTCGCCTCCATCGGGGCCCAAATCAACTATCCAATCAGCGCTTGCAATAACGTCAAGATTGTGCTCAATGATAATGACCGTATTGCCCATCTTCACTAGTCTATCCAGGATATCTAGAAGCTTCTCGACATCTGCAAAATGAAGTCCTGTCGTAGGTTCATCAAGTACGTATAGCGTATTTCCTGTGTCTTTTCTAGAGAGTTCTGCGGCGAGTTTGATCCTCTGTGCTTCCCCCCCTGACAGTGTCGTTGCTGGTTGACCTAAATGGATGTAAGAGAGACCTACGTCACTCAATGTTTTAAGTCTCCTCTCGATGGCCGGTATGTTATGGAAGAATGATAGCGCTTCTTCAACTGTCATAGATAGTACCTCGGAAATCGACTTTCCTTTGAACTTAGCAAACAATGTCTCCGAGTTGTACCTATCTCCTTTACATTCGTCACATTTCACAAAGACATCTGGCAGGAATTGCATCTCAATTTTCTTTACGCCTGCACCTTCACAGGCATCACATCTGCCACCTGGAACATTAAAGGAAAATCTTCCTGGCTTATATCCCATTTCTCTTGCTCGAGGAGTCCTTGCAAACAATTCTCGAATTGGTGTAAATGCGTTGACGTAGGTTGCCGCATTAGATCTCGGTGTCCTTCCAATAGGCGACTGATCTATTCCAATTATCTTGTCGATGTACTTTAAGCCTATTATGGAATCATGTTTACCCGGAACCTCTTTGGAATCGTAGAAGTATTTGGATATTGCTTTAAACAAAATGTCATTCACAAGGGTTGACTTTCCAGAGCCTGAGACTCCTGTTACAACCGTCATGCATCCGGTTGGAAATGAGACATCAATGGACTTTAAGTTGTTTTCTTTCGCGCCAATGACTCTGATCCAATTGTGGATTTCCCTTCTCCTTTCTTTATGACGTAATGCCGATCTTTCTCCTCTAAGGTACTCCGCGGTAATAGAGTCTCTGCTTTGTAAAACTTCCTTTAATTGACCGCTCGCAACCACTTTCCCACCGTGGATCCCTGCACCTGGACCGATATCTACAACCCAGTCTGAACTGCGAATGACCTCTTCATCATGTTCCACCACAATCAAGGTATTATCGAGGTCACGCAGTTTTCGCAGGGTCTCGATAAGTTTGGCATTGTCCCTTTGATGCAATCCAATGGTTGGTTCATCTAATACGTATAAGACACCTGTAAGGTTGGAACCTATTTGGGTAGCAAGGCGTATCCGCTGAGATTCACCACCAGAAAGAGTAGACGTATTTCTATTCAACGACAGATATCCCAAACCCACATTATTCAAAAATTCTAACCTAGACGTTATTTCCTTAAGTACGGTCCTTGCTACATATCTTTCAGTGTCATTTAAATCCAGTGTTGCAAAAAAATTTCTACAGTTTTCGATAGACAAGTCGCAAACGTCCATTATTGATTTGTCTTTTATCTTTACCGAAAGCGCTTCGTCTTTTAATCTTTTACCGCCGCATCTCTCACACGTCCGTTCCCTCATGAATTCCTGAAGGGTTTCCCGCTTGGCCTCTGATTCTGTCTCCCTAAAGGTTCTCTCTAAATTCGGAATTACTCCCTCAAATGATCCTCTGTATTCCCAAGTAGAATCAGAGTATTTGGATCGATACTTATAATGAATATTTTCGTTTGTTCCGTACAAGATTGTTTTCAATTGCTCTTCTGTCATTTCTGAGATTGGCATATTGAGTGTAAAACCCATTCTCTTACCTACATCTCGTAACATAGATGATCTAAACGAAGCAAAGTATCCCGACCAGGGTCTGACAGCGCCTTCTAGTATGCTTTTGGAGGTATCTGGAATAATTAGTTCGGGATCAAATTCTACTCTTACCCCTAAACCATTGCATTCCTTGCAGGCTCCAAAAGGTGAATTAAAAGAAAAGCTTCGGGGTTCCATCTCCCCCAAGCTCACCTCGCATTTAGGGCATGCATTTCGCTGTGAATAGAACTTCTCGTCAGCCTCGTCCACAAAATAGGCAACCATAGTCCCATCTCCCACTTTCAATGCACCCTGGACGGATTCAAACAGTCTGCTTCTCTCTTCTGATGATGGTTTTAGCCTGTCAACGATTACCTCTATTGTATGTTTTTTTTGCTTGTCTAGGGTCGGAAAAGAAGATTCATTGATCCTTTTCCTATCAGGTTTCATATATTCCACGTTATCTTCGCTCTCTTCATCCAAATTGACTATCTGCCCGTCTAGCCTGATACGCGCAAATCCGTCTTGCTTTAATTGTTGAAACAATTTTTCATATGTTCCTTTTTTTGCTTGAACGACCGGACCTAAAATCAAAGTTTTCTTATTTTCTCCTGATTTCAATATTGAGTCTACTATCGAATCTGCAGACTGGCTCGTGATTTTCCTGCCGCACACAAAGCAATAAGGGATACCTACCCTAGCGAAAAGCAATCTGAGGTAATCGTAGACTTCTGTTACGGTGCTGACAGTTGAACGAGGGTTCTTGTTGGTCGTTTTTTGTTGAATAGAGATTGCAGGAGATAAACCGTCAATAGAATCAACGTCGGGCTTCTCCATTAGTTCAAGGAATTGTCTGGCATATGCAGAGAGCGACTCCACATAGCGTCTTTGCCCTTCGGCATATATAGTGTCAAATGCTAGGGTCGATTTACCAGATCCCGAGACTCCTGTAACCACAACAAGCCTATTTTTCGGAATCTCCAAGTTAAGATTCTTGAGATTATGCTGGCGGGCTCCCCTTATAACTAATTTGTCGTGCATGGCTCTCAAACCTGCAGAACCTGTTCTTCTCCTAGAACTTTCTTTATTCTTGCTAGCTTTTGTCTATATTTAATAGCGTTCTCAAAATCCAAATCCTCTGCAAAATTTTTCATCGCAGATTCAGTTTCCAGAGCCAGCGCCACTAAATCTGATTTCGTCATGCTCTTTATTGTTTCAATATTAGCGGGCCTCTCATTACCATAAGTATCTTGTACGCTTTCCGGAACTGGCTTCACAACCGAGCGAGGGGTAATTCCGAATGTATTGTTATATTGAATCTGTTTCTTCCGACGCCTTGCAGTCTCGGCAATTGCATTTTTCATCGATTCGGTTGTGTTATCAGCAAACATAATGACTGCCCCATCAATGTTTCGCGCGGCTCGCCCAAAAGTCTGGATTAGGCTAGTAGTATTGCGCAAAAACCCCTCTTTATCCGCATCGAGAATCGCTACCAATGAAACCTCAGGAATATCCAAGCCTTCTCTAAGCAAGTTTATGCCAACCAAAACATCGAACTCTCCAGCCCGTAGCTGTCTTATCAATTCTGTCCGTTCCAGTCCTTCAATTTCTGAGTGCAAATACCTGACTCTCACCCCATTTTTCGCCAAATACTCAGCGAGGTCCTCAGCCATTCTCTTGGTCAGAGTCGTGACAAGAGTTCTTTGGTTTCGCTGGGACCTGGTGGAGATTTCGCGAATCAGTTCCTGCATTTGATTCTGTGTTCCTCTGATTGTTACCTTAGGATCAACGAGACCAGTAGGCCTTACCAACTGCTCAACAATTTGAGAGCTTAGCTTCACCTCGAAATTGCTGGGGGTTGCAGATACAAAAATAACATTTCTTAGATATTTTTTGAACTCATCGAATCGAAGAGGACGATTATCAAACGCGCTTGGCAGTCTGAAACCGTAGTCGACTAACATCTTTTTTCTCGTAAAATCTCCGTTATACATGCCGTGTAGCTGTGGAATAGTTACATGCGACTCGTCTACAACCAAAAGAAAATCTTCTCCAAAAAAATCGAGCAAACAGTACGGTGGCTGGCCCGGGGCTCTGCCGTCCAAATGTCTTGAATAGTTTTCAATGCCTGAACAATATCCCAGCTCCTTTATCATCTCTATGTCATATTTTGTGCGAGAGGCAAGTCTCTGTCTTTCAAGGTCACTTGGCAATTTAGGCAACCAATCGTCTAGTTCATTTTTAATTGAAGCTATGGCTGATGACCTTGATGATTCAGCCATGATATAATGCTTGGCTGGAAATATTTTTACCGATCCGGCTTCCCTTATTCTGTCCATATCTAATGCGCTATGTATTGTTATCTTTTCTATTTCGTCTCCAAAGAGCGCAATTCTTATGATGTCGTCTGAGTAGCCAGGGATAATATCAACAGTGTCGCCTTTGACTCTGAAAGCACCACTTTTAAGCGAAAAATCATTTCTTTCGTAACGAGACTCTATTAATTTGTGAATTAGTGCCTTTCTATCTATTTTCATTCCGGCTGCCAGCGTTAATGCGCTCTGCTCCCACTCGATAGGAGACCCAAGGGAGTAAATACATGAAACCGTTGATACGATTATTGTTGGGTCTCCAGACATTAACATAGCAGTAGCTTCTAATCTCATCTTCTCTATCTTCTCATTAACTTCGGTATCTTTTTCGATGTAGGTGTCAGTTTGAGGTAAATAGCTTTCAGGCTGATAATAATCGTAAAAACTCACGAAATAACCTACGTTATTCTTTGGAAAAAAATCTTTGAATTCTGTATACAGCTGGGCCGCTAGGGTTTTATTATGTGATATGACCAGTGTATTTTTACCTACTCGAGATATCACGTTTGCAATGGTGTACGTTTTTCCGCTTCCCGTGACTCCTAGGAGAGTCTGACAAATATTGCTTCGGCTTTGATTCAATATACTAGTTGTCAGTTTCTCGATTGCCTCCGGTTGATCACCACTCGGCCGATATACGTTTTCAGCCAGTATGAAACTCCCGGGTCTTTTGGACAATGGAGCATTGGATTATCACTACGAACATATATTGTTAATCACTCTTTAAAATAAGAACGACTAGCGGGGGGTAATCCTTTTCTTTAACGGGCTTCATTTAGGTATTATGGAAGAACCTATGCACAGTCTGACTAGCGGGGATTTTTTGTCCTATCTGGAAAATGAAGCCCGGCTCAGGGTAGACGACTTTATTAGAGGTGCAGTAGAGGTCGCACAGGAAGTTCATGCAGGAGTAAAGCGGGATGACGGTAGTTCCTCTTTTTTAGATACTCACACTTGGCCTGTCGCTGCCGAGGTGGTGAGGCATTACAGGTCTGTTAACCGGAATATCACAAGTGTTGAAGTCGCATCAGCAATATTGCACGATATATTGGAAGACAATGAAAGGATTCTTGATTTATATAAGACCAAGTCTTATGGTTTTGAAGCGTACCTAGACTATAGGTTCGGAAGCAGGATACACAGTATTGCAACCAAACTCAAAATTCCCCCTCTTGAGAATTACCCGGGGAACAGTACGGAAGAAAGACAGCTAGCCAGGTTTATGCAATATTGCAGTATGTTAGTTAGGTCAGAATATGACATAAAGACGATAAAGCTCGCTGACAGGATCAACAACATGGTGTTTATTAAAAACAAAGCAAGACTCAACAAGGCAAACATTTATGAGAAAATAAAGAGATATCTCAGGGAGGCCGAGGACTTTTATCTTTTTTACACCATTTTGGAGCCATCGATGCCGGATTTCTATCAAAAAATGAGGTCTGCTTATGAGCAAACTCGGTCAATCTATTTTGAACAAACGCTGACGATGCCCGAGTCACAGTCAGGCGCTGCTACTGAGGCTGCTAATATTGGTTAAAGACCCTTAGTGGTCAGTTTTTCTCTTCTGCAAACTTGTCCCCTAATGGCAATTATTCATAAACGTTAGTTACCGTTTGTAGCGAGCCCGCATGTTATAGTAATAAAGCGATCTCATAAACTTCCTCCCTAATATCTCTACAACGATTGTCAAAAAGATTCGATGTTCGTAGAAGGACAGATAAGAATTATGCGCAAATCATTTAAGTCTAAAGC
>JALZES010000069.1 GCA_030861915.1 Thermoproteota archaeon | reverse complement strand
TAACTAGAGTTTTGTGATTATGCTCTGCGAGTTTAATGGCTGTCGAACAGGATGTTACAGTTTTGCCAGTCCCCCCTTTTCCCGTATAGATAATTAGTCTCATTGCAGCCCACTACCCGACTCTTGTCAAGTAACGAACGAGTGCGCACACATCTTTGTTGCTCATAATGCGCCCTTAATGCTGTGAGCGACGCGCTCAAGCTGCTCTGGTGTAACCAGTGGGTGGATTGGTAATGACAAGACATGCTTACTTGCCCAATCTGTATTTGCAAGATTTAAACCTGAAAGCGAGGTTGTTGTGGATGCCAACATTCTTTCGTAATAAGGCGTCTTATGAACCGGAGGATCATAGTATACTGTGGCACCTACCTTATCTCTCAGCATTTTCTCTAATACTCCGTCTCGTAAGTTGTCCTTTTCAAACGCGATGGTATAAAGATACCAATTGAGTCGCTTATCCTGACTCGCATACGGCAACGCAATCCTACTGTCGTTTGCAAATGAGGAGATGAGAGTTGTTAGCGCTTCCGCGTTTCGTTTTCTTAAATCCAACATTTTGCTGAGCCTGTTCATTTGAATCATTGCTATGGCGGCGCTTAATTCTGGCAATCTTAGGTTTAGGCCAAAAATGCGAGTATCATAGCCTTCAACCATCCCGTGATTTCTTATCATCTTAATTTTCTCTGCAAGATTATCATCATTTGTGACTACAGCTCCACCTTCGCCGGACGTCAAGACTTTGCTAGCATAAAGGCTAAAACAGCCTAGTAAGCCAAATGTTCCGGTCTGCTTATTTTTGTATGTCGAGCCTAGCGATTGGCAGGCGTCTTCAATTATGCTAATTGATTGTTTTTCTGCCGTCTCGATGACCTCATCCATATCACAGGGATGTCCATACAAGTGGACTGGTATGATAGCCTTAGAGTTTTTTGTAATTTTGGCCTTCAAATCTGGTATGTCAATTGTATAATCGTGCCTATTGACGTCTACGAATATTGGTTTTGCACCTGCGGCTACGACAGAATTTGCGGTTGCAACGAAGGTAAATGAGGGCAATAACACTTCATCTCCTTCCCCTATACCTTCGGCTAGTAACGCTGCATGTAATGCCGAGGTTCCTGAATTGACTGCTAAAGCGTGCTTGACATTTAGGTAATCTCTTAGATGAGACTCGAATCCACGTACTCTCTTTCCTCCGTCTTTTGCGGCTGAAGTAAGGGTATTTTCATTCAAAACGTTCATTATCTCACTTTTTTCTTCTTCTTCTAACCAGGGCTTATTTATCGGAATTATCGGCTTATCGATGGAAGATTGTTCAGCAGACATCTGAATATGTCGCTGGCTATTGCTATCACAGCAAAATATATGTATGCCCATTTCCCGCTAATACGTCAAAAAGACTAGTTATGATGTTTGAGCTTTTGGTCGCATACTGCGATTATTTCTGAAGGGCCTTATGTTCTCAATTAACAGTGGTCAAGAATTTTACCTTATAGTCATATTTGTTTAAAGGAGAAGTCACTGTTATGTTTGTTCTTCAAGATTTTTGACCTTAAGGCGAAGAGAACTATCGACAGCAGACCGAACTAGACACTGTTGAATATACAGTCTGTCATAACGACTAGCCGCGAGGGATTGTTTGTATAAATTCATCCGCTCTTCTAGTCATGGAGCTCTCCTTTAGGAAAGGTAATTTTTTCATCGGTGGCCAGTATCTAATTTAGGAAAATAATGCAACCTACAAGGATGAACCATTTTCTTCTACTATTAACTAAGATCCGATTCCTTTATTTCAAATCACACAATATCACTGCTTCCCTGCTGGCTATAAAATTGGCTCCAACTTAGGTGATACTCACTTGCAAACATGATTATCGCTTCTATCTATCCACCTCCTCCACCCTTACCTCCTGCTGTGGATTCTACGTCCATAGCTTCAAGCTCTCTATCCTCCTGGCTCTTCCTTGGTCTTTTATTCTTGTTCACAGCATCGTTTTTCTCTTCAGAAGACATCTTGTTACCATTGCTTCAAGCTTTGATTAAAATATTCTTGTATACTAATT